>NZ_LDVA01000272.1:0-3832 GCF_050768715.1 Burkholderia sp. ZZQ-2
GCGACGGCCGGAGCCAGCAGCGCCCAGAACCCGAGATAGCGAAAGCCCAGCGCGCCGGCCATCGCGCCGAGCGCGAACGCGACGATCGCCGGCCACATCTTCGCGAAGCGCGCGCGTGCCGCCGTGCGCACGCTGTCGGGCGTGCCGGCGGACAGCAGGTCGACGACGTCGAGAATCGCCTGCGTGACGTTGCCGGTCATCACCGTGTTCGGCACGCCGGCGCGCGCGATCACGCGCGGATGCGCGTTCTGGATGCCCATCGCGAACGTGCCGACGATGCCGGCCAGCAGCACCGGCAGGCTGTCGGATTGCGTGACGGGCGACGCCCACACGCCGGCCGCGCAGAAGCCGAGCAGCAGCACGGCCTGGACCGCATGCAGCGCCCGCGTGCCCTGCCACGCGGGCCGCCCGGCAAACGCGCGCGCGATCAGGCTGCTCGCGACGACACCGCACACGAACGCGGGAAACACGCTCAGCTTCAGCAGGACGCCCTGGCCGAACCCCGCGGCCCCCGCGCCGATCAGCACGAAGTTGCCGGTCACGTGCGCGGTGAACAGCCCGAACAGCGCGACGAAGCTCAGCGTGTCGACGAAGCCGGCCACCGCGGCAAGAATCGTATCCTCGTGCTTCATCGCGCCACACCCGCGTGGATCTCGGCGACATAACCGCCGGGGAACCGGACCAGCGCCGCGTCGCGCCCGTCCGCCGTGTACGGCGGCACGAGCACGTCGACGCCGGCCGCCCTGGCTTTCTCCAGCGTTGCGGCCAGGTCAGGCACCTCGTAGCCCGTCGTCTCGTGCCCGTACGGATAAGGCAGGTGGCCGTCCGTCACGAGCACCGTCATCTTGCCGAAGCCCGACGTGATGCGAATGCGGCGATAGGTGTCGTTCGGGCGGCCGATCTCGACGCCGGGCGCCTTCAGATCGTCCGAGACCACCTTGCCGTTCGAGAACTTGACGAAGTCGTGCACGAACTTGCGCACGCTCTGCGGCGACACGTACACGCGATTCTCCGGGATCGTCTGCAGTGCGTCGTACTTCGGCGCCTGCGTGTGCCAGTAGAGCTGCATCTTCACGCCGCCCGTCCACGCGATCACCGCATCGCGGCCGATCGGATCGGGGAACGTGTCGACGATCACTTCCGCGCCGTGCTCGCGCGCCACCTTCATCGCCGCATCCATGTCGGTGACGAGATAACCCGTGCGCTCCGCGCCGAACGGCCAGGGAGTCGGCGTCTTGAAGCCGAACACCGAGATCGTGCCGGCCGGCGTGAACACGAGCTGCGACATCGTCTGGCTCGGCGTCGGCGTGACCTGGAACACGCCCTGCTTCGACTTGCTGCCGCCGAACGTCGCGACGAAGCTGTCGGTGAAGCGATCGAAATCCTCCGGCGCCACGTACACGTGCGTCGTGTCGTATTGCGGCCCGACGGCGAGCGTCGGCGTGGCCGCCGGCAGGACGGGCGGCTTCGCGTACGCGGCCGGCGCCGCGACGAGGCCGGCGGCGATCGCCAGCGCGAGCAAGGCGGAACGAATCGATTTCATGACTGGATGTCCTTGTTGTTGATCGTCATCGAGTGGCACGGCCGTTGCCGGCCGGATACGTCGCATCGGCGAGCCGCGTCGCGAGCACGAGTGCAGCGATCAGCCCGAGATGCTCGAAAAAGCTGTTGAGCGCCATGAAACGCGCGGCGCCCGTCTGGTTCCAGAAGTCGTTCGCCACCGCCATCGCGACGAGCGTCAGCATGCCGAGGCCGCCGGCGCCGAGCCACGTGAAGCGGCGAAACACGATGCACAGCGAGCCGCCGATCTCGACGACGACCGCCAGTGCAGCCCACAACGCGGGCGGGTGCAAACCGAAATGCGCCTGCTCCGCGATTGCTGCGTCGAAGTGCATCGCCTTGTTGATCCCGCCGATCAGAAAGGCGGACACGAGTGCAAGTCGAACCAGCGCGCCGATCCACGGCTGCGCGAGCAGCGCACGAATCCACGCGGGGCTGTACCGGCCGGTTGTCGTCGCCATGTCAGACCGCCCAGCAGGAACAGCCGAACGCGCCCCAGAAGCCCTTCGCGTCCGACGTCGGCAATGTGCTGCCCCACGCGCTCGCGTGCGCATGCTGGTGCACGTTGCACGCATTCGCGCAGCCGCACATCGCGGCGGCGGCTGCCGCGCGTTGCAGCGGTGCGCCGCTGCGCTGCGTCGCGCCCCAGCCGCCGTAGCCGCCGTACTCGCGCACCGGCGACCAGTCCGGCATCGCGGGCGGAATCGGCGCGTCATGCGACGCGAACGGGCCCGCGCCCCACACGATCCGGCCGCCGACCACCGTCAGCAACGCGGTCGTGCCCGCGATGTCGTCCTCCGCGCACGCGAAGAAGTCGCGATCCGGCACGACCACGTCCGCCAGCTGCCCGACCGCGATCCGCCCTTTCTTGCCGACCTCGTTCGAGAACCACGTCACGTATTCGGTCCACATGCGCAGCGCGGTCTCGCGATCGAGCAGGTTGCGCTGCGGATACATGCGCAAGCCACCGATCGTCTTGCCCGTCACGAGCCAGGACAGCGACACCCACGGGTTGTACGACGCCACGCGCGTCGCGTCGGTGCCGGCGGACACCTTGAGGCCCTTCGACAGCATCTTCGCGACCGGCGGCGTCGCTTCGGCCGCCTGCGCGCCGTAACGCTCGACGAAGTATTCGCCCTGGTACGCCATCCGGTGCTGCACCGCGATGCCGCCGCCCAGCGCCGCGATACGATCCATCGACTTTTCGGTGATGGTTTCCGCGTGATCGAAGAACCAGTTCAGCCCTTCGAGCGGGATGTCCTTGTTCACCTTCTCGAACACGTCGAGCGCGCGGCTGATCGTTTCGTCGTACGTCGCATGCATGCGCCACGGCCAGCGGTTCTGCGCGAGCACGCGCACGACGCCCTCGAGATCGTCTTCCATCTGCGCCGGCAGGTCCGGACGCGCGACGCGGAAGTCCTCGAAGTCGGCCGCCGAGAACACCAGCATTTCGCCCGCGCCGTTGTTGCGGAAGTAGTCGGTGCCGTCGTGATACTTCGTGCTCTTCGTCCAGTTCACGAAGTCTTCCTTCTCGGCGTTCGGCTTCTGCGTGAACAGGTTGTACGCGATCCGGATCGTCATCTCGCCCGCGTCGTGCAGCTTGCGGATCACCTCGTAGTCGTCCGGATAGTTCTGCGAGCCGCCGCCCGCGTCGATCACGCCGGTCACGCCGAGACGGTTCAGTTCGCGCATGAAGTGGCGCGTCGAGTTGTACTGGTATTCGAACGGCAGCTTGGGCCCCTTCGCGAGCGTCGCGTACAGGATCGTCGCGTTCGGGTTCGCGAGCAGCAGCCCGGTCGGGTTGCCCGCGGCATCGCGCAGGATCGTGCCGCCCGGCGGCTCCGGCGTGTCCTTCGTGTAGCCGACCACGCGCAGCGCGGCCGCGTTCAGCAGCGCGCGATCGTACAGGTGCAGGATGAACACCGGCGTATCGGGCGCGGCCGCGTTGAGTTCGTCGATCGTCGGCAGGCGCTTCTCGGCGAACTGGTGCTCGGTGAAGCCGCCGACCACGCGCACCCATTGCGGCGCGGGCGTGATCGCCACCTGCCGCTTGAGCATGTCCATTGCAAGCGCGAGCGACGGCACGCCGTCCCAACGCAGTTCCATGTTGTAGTTCAGGCCGCCGCGAATCACGTGGCAGTGGTTGTCGATCAGGCCCGGCAGCGCGCCGCGGCCCTCGAGATCGACGACCTTCGTCGCGCGGCCCGCGAGCGGCATCACGTCCGCGTCGTGGCCGACCGCGACGAAGCGGCCGTCCTTGATTGCGACGGCG
>NZ_LDVA01000273.1:0-123750 GCF_050768715.1 Burkholderia sp. ZZQ-2
CTGGCCGCACGCTGGCCCGGCGATGCGCCCGAACCCGGCACGCGGGCCTGATCCCGCACCGGCCGCCTCCTTCAACCGATCCCACAGCCCAGCGAGGAATCCATGCCGCATCGTTTCATCGATACCGTCCTGATCGTCGACGGCGCGTCGACAGCCGCCTATCTGGCGCCCGCGTTTCGCGCCTACGGCATCCGTTGCGCGCACGTGATCAGCGACCCCGATCTGCCGGAGATCTACCGGAACCAGTTCGTCCCGTCCGACTACATCCGCCAGGTCCAGCATCGCGGCGACCTCGACGCAACGCTCGCGCAGCTGGCCGACCTGCGGATCGGCGCGGTGCTGCACGGCCTCGACGCGGCGCTCGAACTGGCCGACACGCTGGCCGAGCGGCTCGACGTGCCGTACCGCAATCCGCTCGCGACCTCGGCCGCGCGCCGCGACAAGTACGCGATGAACGAGCGCATCCGCCAGGCCGGCCTGCGCGCACCGGCCCACTTCCACAGCACGTCGGTCGACGCCACGCTCGATTGGGCGCGCGCGCACGGCAGGCTGCCGCTCGTGGTGAAGCCGGCCCGCAGCGCGGGCGTGGCCGGCGTGAAGATCTGCCGGACACTCGACCAGGTCGAGGCCGCCGCACGCGACGTGCTCGCCACCCGTTCGCTCTACAACCAGCCGAACGACGACATCGTGATCCAGAGTTATTCGGAGGGGCAGGAATACATCGTCGATTCGGTGTCCTTCGAAGGCCGCCATCGGGTGGTCAGCCTGTGGGAAGTGCACCGCGACCGCACGCATGCACCACGGCTCGACAAGATGCTGGTACTGAATCACGCCGACCCGCGTTACGCGCCGCTGCTCGACTACGCGGCCGACGTGCTCGACGCGCTGGAAGTCCGCTTCGGGCCGACCCATCTCGAACTGTTCGATACGGCCGACGGCCCGACGATCGTCGAGCTGAACGCGCGGCTGCACGGCAGCCTCGATCCGCGGCTGACGAGCGCGGTCAGCGGCGAGAACCATGTATCGGCCGCCGTCGAGGCCGTGCTGCATCCGGAGCGGCTGTTCGGCGAAGCCGCCGCGCCGACGGATTTCCGCGGTTACTGCGGGCACGTGCTGCTGCTGTCGTCGCGCAACGGCGTGCTCCGGCAGGACTTCACCTGGCAGGCGATCCAGGCGCTGCCGTCGTTCGTC
This sequence comes from Burkholderia sp. ZZQ-2, assembly GCF_050768715.1. NCBI lineage: Bacteria > Pseudomonadati > Pseudomonadota > Betaproteobacteria > Burkholderiales > Burkholderiaceae > Burkholderia > Burkholderia sp. ZZQ-2. The sequence continues at coordinate 1,192 of NZ_LDVA01000273.1, forward strand.
GGGCTCAAGCAATGGGCCAAGGTGGGCGACACGCTGCGCGTGACGACCGACCTGCAGACGGCGCTCGGCACGGTCGGCCTCTACAGCCCGACGTTCGAGCGCCTGCTCGAGGATTGCCGGCGCATCCGCGAGATCGAGGCCGATTTCTTCGCGGACGAACGGGCGGTCGAGTCGGCCTAGTGTCTCCGCGTGGTGCGATCGGCGCCGCGCATGCGGTGCGGTGCGCTTGCGTTGTACTCCGCTAACGCGCGAGCAGCGCGCCCGCCTGCCGGCCGAGCACCGCGCGCAATGCGTCGAGCTCGGGCAGCGCGGGCGCTTCTTCGGGCGTGACGAGATAGGTCGTCACGTTGTCGAGATCGTCGAACGCGTGCGTCCGCAGCTCCTTGCGCGCCACGTGCTCGGTCGTGATCCGCTTCGGCAGGATCGCGACGCCCATGCCGGCTGCCACGCAGCCGAGGATCGCGCCGAACGTGCCGAACGACGCCACCGACCCGATCGCGATGCCGCGCGCCTTCAGCCAGTGCTCCGCGACCGCGCGATACGGACAGCCGTCGTGAAACGCGAGCAGCCGCACCGTGTTGTCGGCCAGCACCTGCCGCCGCGTGACGCTGGCCGCGCTCACCAGCACCATCTCTTCGGCGAACGCCGGCTCGTAGCGCAACCCGGGCCGGACGACCGCGCGCGCGGTCAGTGCGGCGTCGATCCGGCCGCGCAGCAGCGCGTCGGCCAGATCCGGCTCGCTGCCGATCTGCACCGTGAGGCCGAGCGCCGGATCGTGCGCCTTCAACGCGGCGGCGAGCGCCGGCAGCCGCGTGGCCGCCGTGCTTTCCATCGAACCGAGCCGGAAGCTGCGCGCGACCGGCGTCTCGCGCACCACCTGCGTCGCTTCGTCGACGAGGCGCAGGATGCGGTCGCAATACGGAATCAGCCGGCGCCCCGCGTCGTTCAGCACCAGCCGCTTGCCGTGCCGGTCGAACAGCGGCGCGTCGAGCGACTCCTCGAGCTGGCGCAGGCGCGCGGTGACGTTCGACTGCGTGCAGCCGAGCCGTTCGGCCGCGCGCAGCGCGCTGCCTTCCTGAACGACGGCCCGGAAGGTTTCGAGCAGAGGAATGTTCATATCACTATCTCTTGTTACCGATGCAGTTTATATCATTTTACTTCGCCAATAATCGGGAATAGCCTGACGGATATCCCGTACCGGCCCGCCCCCTTTCGAGGAAACCGCATGCCATCCGCCGCCTGCCCCGGCTTCGCCGCCGTTCACCACCGGCCCGAGGCGCCCCCGTGCGCACGCTGATTGCCGCGCTGGTGCGGCGCGGCCCGACGGTGCTCGCGGGCGGCGTCGGCCTCGGGCTGCTGGTGCCGCCGCTCGCGGACCTCGCGCGGCCGCTGATGCCTGTCACCGTGTTCCTGTTCGTGCTCGGCACGCTGCTGCGCGTCGAGCCGAGCGCCGTGCGCGCGGTCGCGCGGCGGCCGGCCGTGTCATTGCTGCTGCCCGCCGCGACGATGATCGCGTGCCCTGTCGCGCTCGGCATCGCCGCGCGGCTCGCCGGCATGCCGTACGACTGGGTGGTCGCGCTCGTGATCGCGTACTGCGCGCCGCCGTCGAGCGGCACGTCGACGATCGCGCGGATGCTGTCGCTCGACGCCAGCGTCGCGCTCGTCGCGACCCTCGCGTCGATGGTGTTCGTCCCGCTCACCGCGCCGCTGCTAACGGCCTGGTTCAGCCACGATGCGGCCGTGTCGATCTCGCCGTTGAATCTCGCGTTGCGGCTCGCGCTGCTGATCGGCAGCGCCGAGGGCGTTGCGCTGCTCGTGCGGCGGTTCGCGGGGTCCCGGCTCGACCGCTATGCGACGCCGATCGATGCGACCGTCGTCGCCGCGCTGCTGGTGTTCGCGCTCGGCACGATGGCCGGCATGCAGCAATCGATCATCGACGCGCCGCACCGCGCGTTGACCGCGATCGCACTCGCGTTCGCCGTCAACGCGGGCTTCCAGATCATCGCGTACGGGCTCACGCCCGGCGACGTCCGCACACGGCTCAATGTCGCGCTGATCGTCGCCAATCGCAACGTCGGCCTGATGTGGGCCGCGCTCGGGCTCGCCGCGACGCCCACCATGGCGCTCGTGTTCACGTGCGCGCAGTTGCCGATCTACACGCTCCCGCGCGTCGTCCAGCATCTGCTGCCGCGCCTCGAGGCACAGCGCCTGCGCCGGCGCGCACGTTGACCGGCACGCAATGCCCCCTTCTTCACCGATCAAGGATCCAGCATGAAGCGACTCATCGTGATCGGCGCACGCGCCACCGGCAGCAGCCTCGCGCTCGTGCGCGGCGCGCTCGCCCGCCAGGCGGCCGTGACCGTCATCACCGCGCCCGGTCACAGTCTGGACGGCGTCTTTCCGGACGGCGTCGAGACGATCCATCTCGAACCCGATGCCGCACTGCTCGCCGGCTGGCTGCGCGCGCGTTATCCGGACGAGATCGACACGCTGCGCGTGACGACCGCGCACGACACCTATGCGCGCACCGCCGCATCGGTCGCCTACGCGCTCGGCCTGCCCGGCCCCGATGCGCGCCACGTCGCGCACGCGGTGTCGAAGTCGAACCAGAAGGCACTGCTCGCCGCGCACGGCATCCCGGCCGCGCAATTCGTCACGGGCACGCTGGCCGCGCCGGCGGCACTCGCAGCCGCGGCCGCTCCGCTGCGTTTCCCGGTCGTCGTCAAGCCGTCGGAAGGCTCGGCGAGCGACGGCGTGCGGCGCTGCGAGGACATCGCCGACGTGCGCGCTCAACTCGACGCGCTCGCCGCCGCTCGAGCCGCCGCTCGAGCCGATACACAGGCGCTTGCGACCGAGCGCATCGTGATCGAGGAATTCCTGGGCGGCAGCGAATACTGCGTCGAGTATTTCGACGGGCGCTATGTCGGCGCGATGCGCAAGCTGAAGCGGCATGGCGCCGGCTTTCTCGAACGCGGCTATACGTCCGAACTCGATCTCGACACGCCGACGCTGCGCGCGCTGATCGACGTCGGTACGCGCGCAACGGCGGCCGCCGGGCTGACATGGGGGCCGGTGCACCTCGACTGCATCGTGCACGACGGCGTGCCGCACGTGATCGAACTGAATCCGCGCATCGCCGGCAGCTTCATCTGCGACATCGTGCGCGACGGCTACGGCTTCGACGTGGCCGAAGCGTTGCTCGACAAGCTCGACGGGCGCCCGGTCGCGATTCCCGAGCGGTTCGAACCGCTCGCGTATGCGCGCGCCGAATTCCTGCTCGACAGCGACCCCGGCGCATGGCGTTTCGCGCAGGCGGGCGAGATCCGCGACGGCACGGTCACGATCAGCTACGGGCCGCAGGTGTTGCCCGATCGCGAGCGGCGGGCGTTTCTTTATGTGCGGGTTGCGCTGCCGGTTACGCACGATGTGCGCGAGACGCCCGCGCATCCCGGCTCGTCGGCCCACCGGGCGTCTGTCGCACCACCGGCCGTTTCCGGCTGACCGGCACGCGCGTTCAAACCGTCATCACACTGGAAACCGGGGGCGGCAAATCGGAATCGGCCACCCGTCCACATCACGCCGCGCGGAAACGGGCGAATATAACGAGGCGGATTCGGCAAAGCTACACTGCCGACCGGTACCGCAGCCTTTTCACGGGCGGCGCATCGAGCGTCGGCTGATGCGTCGCATGCGAAGCGGCTGACCCGCACCGTCACAGATTGCGCCCCAACAACTGCCCCGGCCACCCGTCGACGTCGAAGGTCGACAGCCGCTCATACCCGCAGGACTCGTAGAAGCGCACCAGCGCGCCGGTCCCGCCCCCATAACAATCCACCCGCAAGCGCTGCACCCCGGCAGCCCGGGCGCGCTCATCCGCAAAGGCCATGAGCCGCCGGCCGACACCACGCGCCCGCGCATCGCGCGACGCAACCAGCACTCTCACGTAGATTTCCGGCTCGATCGCGGGCGGCACGTAGGGCATCGATTCGCCCAGGATCAAGGCGCCCAGGATGCGGCCGTCGGGCGATTCCGCCACCCACGCGTCGGGCAGCGCACAGGCTTCCGTCACGAGCGCAATCCGCTTCGGTTGCGTCGACCAGGGCTCGCGCCCCCATTGCCCGTCGTTGCCGATGTCGACGAACCACGCAATCACTTCATCGAAGATCTCCAGCACGGCCGGCGCATCCAGCGCGCTGGCACGTCGGATCACCCGCTCGTTCGTTCCTGTCACCGTCACGTTCAACACTCCTTCGCCGGCATCGACGACCGGCGCATGGTTGGATGTCACGCCGGGCTACCCGGGGAGGCACGATGGGAGCCTGGCGATCAAGCCTGCTACGGTACTGAAATTCCACCCCGTTGATCAAGGCGTGACGGCCCACGATCCAACGTGACGGGTTGGCTTCGTCGCACGCCCCGGAGGTCGGCGTCAGGCGAGGTGTCGAGCGACGATGACGCGCATGGAGGTTGCCGACGGACTGCAACGCGTCGCGGCATTGCAGATGGATCGGCACAGTAAAAGCGGTTCGATTCCGTCGCGAGGGTGCCGAGAGATCATGCTGCGGCGCATTACACCTGGCCGTCACGTGATGACGGCAGGCCGACGCGCCGCATCGAAACGAAACGATTCCCGCGCGCATGTCGCCCTTCGCGGCAAAAATATACAATCGTCGCGATGCATCGAAGGCATGAAGCGCCGGCCGCCCACTCTCACTCGCCACCATGAACGCACCCGCTGACCCCACTCCCTCCGCCCCGTCGGTACTCGGCGTCTATCGGCAACTGGCGGACCCGTCCGCCGGGCAATGGATCGTCAGCCGCTCCGAACGCGCGCACATGTACCGCATCCAGCATCATCGTCCCGACGGCAGCACGTCGGTCGATACGGTCGTCGACGCGGACAACCTCGATGCGAAGCTGCACAAGTGGATCCAGGAAGGTTTCGTCCGGCGCGAAACGGGCGACCATGCGGCCACCGCGCATCGCGACCGGTTCATGCAGGACCTCCGACACGCGCACGCATCGCGACCGGCGGCCACCGGCGATGCGGCGCACGTCGTGCAGGTGGGCGGCGTGCCGATGCCGCGCGGCCCGGGCGGGCCGCTCGTGCCGCCCCGGAACCCCGCCTACCTGTTCACCGCGCGCGCGACGGACGTGCTGGAAGACATCGTCGAGAACCGCCGCATCCTGTTGATCGGCCACACCGGCACCGGCAAGACGAGCCTGATCGAGCAGGCCGCCGCGCTGGCCGGCCACGGCGTGCTGCGCTCGAACATGAACGGGCAGACGACGGTCGGCGACTTCGTCGGGTTCTGGACCGTCAAGGGCGGCGAGACCCGCTGGGTCGACGGCGTGCTGCCGACCGCGATGCGCGAAGGGCTGTGGCTCATCGTCGACGAGATCGACTTCGCGGAACCGGCCATCCTCGCGGTGCTCACCGCCGTGCTCGAACCGGCCGGACGCCTGTTGCTGAAGGAGAAAGGCAACGAGATCGTCGTCCCGCATCCGTCGTTCCGGCTGTTCGCGACCGCCAACGCGGCGGGCGCGATGGGGCAGTTCCGCCACCTGTACCAGGGCGCCAACGTGATGAACGAGGCGTTTCTCGACCGCTGGCGCGTGTACCGCCTCGACTACCTGCCGCCGTCCGACGAGGCGCGCGTGCTGCAGCGCACGTTCGGCGCGGCCATGACCGAGGCGATGGCCGGCACGCTCGCGGCGATCGCGGCGGACTGCCGCGCCGCGTTCGTCCGCGAGGATCTGGCCAGCGCGTTCTCGACACGGCGCCTGATCGACTGGGCCGACCTGATGCTGCGCACCGGCGATCCCGAAGCGGCCGCCGGCCCGACGATCTATGCGAAGGTCGGCGCGGAAGACGCCGACCTGATCCGCAGCATCATTCGCCACTACATCGACGTCGGGGCCTGACGCGATGGACCGGGACGACGATGCGCGCGCGCTCCACCTGACCCGGCTGGCCCGCACGCTCGCGCAACGACACGGCATCGAGGTACGGTTCGCGCGCCACGGCCCGCTCGCGCGGCGCGACCTGCTGGTGCTGCCCGACACGCTGCTCGCGGGCGACGTCGACGACGACGCGATCGTCGGCCTCGTCGATCTCTATGCGGCGCGTGTCCGCTTCGGCGCGATCGATGCCGTTGCCGCGCTGGCGTCGCCCGCGGTGCGCGCGATTGCGCAGGCGATCGACGACCGGCGCGCGGCCGGCCGCCTCGTTGCGCGCTATCCCGGCGCGATGACGTTCCTGCGGCAAATGCGGGTGGCGTCGGCCGCCGACACGCTTCGACGATGGCCACGGATGGCGTGGCGCGACAGGCTCGTATGGCGCATCGAGCGCGCGCTGTGGGACGAACCGCCATCTACGATCGAGCGCATCCCGTCGCTCGACGCGACGCTCGCCGCGTCGGACGATCTCGTCGACGAAGCACGCGCCGCGACTTCGACGGCCGACAGCATCCGCGCCGCGCACCGGATCGTCGAGCGCGTCCGCGCGCTGGCCTCGGCCGGTGCGAACAACATGATGTTCACGGCCGATCCGGGCAGCACGGTCGACAGCGACAGCGTCGCCGCCGAATTCGAATCGGACGGACCGGGCTCGGCGGACGATGCACGTGCGCCGGTTTCGGCCGAATCGGGCGCCGGCGCGATCGCCGACACGGAATCGTCCACGGCATCACCGACACCGGGCGATGCGGCACCCGGCACGATCCGCCTGTCCGCGGACCATCGGCCGCTGCTGTCGGTCCCGCTGACCACCGCATTCGACACGGTGACGGACTTCACCGGCAACGGCGACGCGGCGCGCTGGCACCGCCTGCGAAGCGCGGCCCGCGCGCAGACCGAGCCGCTCAAGCTGCGACTCGAACGCGCGTTGAAAGTGGACGAACAGACGCGCTGGAAGCGCGAACAGGAGCGCGGCGAACTCGACCGGATGGCGCTCGCCCGCCTCGTCACGTCGCCCGGCTACCGCACGCCGTTCCGTGTCCGGCGCGCCGCGCCCGGACGCGACGCGGCCGTCGGCCTGCTGATCGATTGCAGCGGGTCGATGGCCGGCAGGAAGATCGAGCTCGCCCGGCTGTGCGCGGCGGCGCTGTGCGATGCGCTGATGCAGCTCGGCTTCGCGTGCGAAGCGCTCGGCTACAGCTCCGTCGAAGACGCCGCGATGCGCGCGCACTACCAGCGCTGGATCGACGCCGGCCGCGACACGTTCGGCTATAACCGCTTCGTCGAACGGCTCGACCTGCGCGTCTACAAGCGGTTCGATTCCGACAACCCGAGCGGCCTCGCGTGCATCGAATGCGGCCACGAGAATCCCGACGGCGAGGCGTTGAGCTGGGCCGCCGAACGGCTGCTGGCGCAGCGTGCGCGGCGGCGGATCCTGATGGTGCTGTCGGACGGTTATCCGGCAACCGGCGACGGCAACCCGGCGATCCTGCGCACCGACCTGCGCGCACGCGTCGATGCGTTGCGCGAGCGGCGCGTCGAACTGATCGGCGTCGGGATTCTCGACGATTCGGTCGAAGCGTTCTATCCGGTCAGCAGCGTGGTGGAGCATCTGCACGAGCTGCCGGGCGCGGCGTTCAGTGTCCTGAGCGATACGCTGCTGGACCGGCGCTAACCTCCGCCACGGCCGCAGTCTCGTTCGCGCTTTCGCTCACGCTTTCGTTCGTGTTTCCGCCGGCCCGCCGGATCGGCAGCCGAACGCAGAACGTCGTGCCGCGCCCGGGTTCGCTCGTCACGTCGATGGTGCCGCGATGGCGCTCGACGATCCCGTGCGACACCGACAAGCCGAGCCCCGTGCCCTGCCCGACCGGCTTCGTCGTGAAGAACGGATCGAAGATCCGCCGGACGACATCGGGCGTCATGCCCGTGCCGGTGTCGCTGATCGCGATCGACACCTGCTCGCCGTCGCTCGACGTGCGGATCGTGATCACGCCGCGCTCGGGAATCGCTTGCGCCGCGTTCACCAGCAGGTTCATGAATACCTGGTTCAACTGCGACGGCAGGCATTCGACCTGCGGCACGTCGCCGTAGTCGCGCACGATCTCGGCCTTGTACTTGAGTTCGTTGTGGACGACGTTGAGCGTGCTTTCCAGCCCTGCACGAAGATCGACCACGCTCCACTCGTCGCTGGCCGGGCGCGAGAAATCGCGCAGGTCCTGCACGATGCGCCGCACGCGCAGCGCGCCGTCGATCGACTCGTCGATCAGCGTCGCGATCTCGCCGCGCACGTAGTCGAGGTCCGCCGCGCGGCCCAGTGCCGTCAGCGCATCGCGCGCGGCCGGATCGAGCTGCGGCAGCGCGGCTTCATGCGCGGCGATCACGTCGAGCAGGCTGCGCACCCACGTCTTCAACGTATTGAGGTTCGCGCTGACGAACCCGATCGGATTGTTGATCTCGTGCGCGACACCGGCCGCGAGCTGACCGATCGACGCGAGCTTTTCCGACTGCAGCAGCTGCACGTGGGTTTCCTCGAGCGCATGCAACAGGCGCCGCTGCTCCTCCTTCTCCTGTTCGAGCCGCGCCTGCGCGGCCTTGCGCTCGTCGATCTCGGTCGCCATGTTCTCGCGGGTCCGTTGCAGCATCGCCGTCGTCTGTTCGTAGCGGTGCAGCGCGCGTTCCAGTTCGACGGTGCGCAAGCGCACGAGCCGCTCGAGCGTATCGGTCATCCCGCGCAGGAAGGTTGTGCGCGCATCGAATCGGCTGAGCAACAGCGTGACGACCAGGGTTCCCGTCGTAAACAGCGCGACGGTCGTCGCGAGCCACGGCGTGTCGACTCCGTTCGCGGCCGCGCATCGCGCGTCCGGCGCGAAATGCGCGGCCGCCATCGCCGTGTAGTGCATGCCGGTAATCGCGACGCCCATGACGACGGCCGCGCCGACGCGCTGGGCGGTCGCATGGCGCGCCTGCCGCGCGCGCAGCGCCTGCGCGATCCACAACGCGGCGGTCGACGCGATCACCGCGATGCCGATCGACGCGGCGAACAGCACGGCATCGTAACGAATGCCGGGCGCCATGCGCATCGCGGCCATCCCCGCGTAATGCATGCCGGCGATCCCGCCGCCCATCAGCACGCCCCCCGCGAGCAGCCGCCGCCAGCCCAGCCGCGCGCGCGTGACGACATACAGCGCGAAGTACGACACGAGCACGGCAATCGCCAGCGACGCGCCCGTATCCGGCAACGCGTAGCCGAGCGGAATCGGCAGTGAAAACGCTAGCATGCCGACGAAATGCATCGACCAGATGCCCGTCCCCATCGCCGCCGCGCCGCCGCCCAGCCACATGCGCCTGAGCTTCGGGTTGTCGAGCAGCGAAATGAAGGCGGCGAGGTCGAGTGTCGTATAGGAGGCCAGCGTCGCGATCGCGACCGACAGCAGGACGAGCGGAAGATTGTAGGTGCCGTGCATGATCGAGCGCCCGAATCGAGGTGAGTGCGTTGCCGCGGCGCGCGTGCGCACCGCGGCCGTCAGGCCGCGCGTCCGGGCTCAGGCAGGCGCCGCGCCGGCATTCGGCACGCCCTGCACCGGCTTCGCCGCCTGGCCGGCCAGCACGAGGATGTCGAACGCCGTCCCCTCGCGTGTCTCGAAGCGGCGCACGAGCTCGATCTGGTGTGCGGACATCACGCTGCCCTTGGTCATCAGCAGCACGCCGCGATGCGTGCGCAGATCGTCGGCGAGCTGCATCCCTTCACGCAGCTGCGCAGACTTGATCTCCGCGACGGACGCCGCGATGCCGAGGCTCGCCGGGTCCCGCATCAGTTCGGCCAGGTTTTCGACGATGCGCGGGTCGTAACGCACGCCGGCCTGCGAACGCATTGCGTCGAGCGCCTGCTCGACCGAATGCGGCGCACCGATGTCGCCATTGCGCAGCCCCTCGAAATCGCGTGCGATCGCGACGATCCGCGAGCCGGGCGGGATCGAGTCGCCGGCCAGCCCGTCCGGCGTGCCGCGCCCGTTGAAGCGCTCGTACTGGTGCAGCACGATCGACGCGACCTTGTGCAATTGCGCGACCGGCGTCAGCACCATCTGCGCGCGCAGCGGATGCTGCTGGAACAGGCCGTGCTCTTCCGCCGTCATCCGCGTGAGCGGCTTGTGCAGCAATTCGTCCGGCAGCGACAGCTTGCCGATGCCATGCAGCAGCCCCGCGAAGTAGACGTCCTGCGCATGCAGCTCGCTCATCCCGGAGGCCAGCGCGAGCCGTCGCGCAATCTCGCCGACCCGCATCGCGTGACCGCTGGCCGACCCGCAGCGCATCTCGATCATGCTCGCGCACACCTGGACCATCGCGGTGAAGCTGCTTTTCAGGTCGCGCTGCGCGGCTTCGAGGAACATCACGGTCTGCCCGAGTTCCTCGGTGCGCGCGCGAACCTGCGTTTCGAGTTCCGTGTTGAAACGGCGCAGCGCTTCGTTCTGCGCTTCCGTCAGCGCGGCGAGCCGCGCCGCCTCGTGCCGCAAACGGCGCTGCTCGAGCGCCTGTTCGATGGTCAGCAGCAGGTCGTGATCGTCCCACGGCTTGTTCAGGTAACGATAGACGCCGCCTTCGTTGACGGCCTGCATGACCGACGCGATCTCCGCATAACCGGTCAGCAGGATGCGCATCGTGTCCGGGTAGAGCGCCCGGGCACGGGCCAGGAACTCCGCGCCGCTCATGCCCGGCATCCGCATGTCGGACACGATCAGGTCGACTTCGGTCGACGCCAGCACCTCGAGGGCGGCCTCGCCGCTTTCCGCGGTCAGGATCTCGTAGCCGGCGGGCCGGAACACGCGCCGGAGCGCCGACAGCACGCTCGGCTCGTCGTCGACCAGCAGGATCGACGGCACGCCATCCGCGTCGTCGGATGTCGCTGCCGCCCCGGTCGTTTCAGGCGATACCGCATTCGGTCCGTTTGTTGCAGATGTCGTCATGATTGGCCTCGGATCATGTAGTTATATTCTCTCTGCATCATCGGCATGCGCCGCGCATTCGATATCCGGGAAAACGCTGATGCGCTTACCCGAATCACACCCCGCATGCGTCGTCACGACGCGCGGGCATGTGCGATCTACGCCGTCGCCGAACCCGGTTCGCGCACGTAGTAGATGTCCCACTCCGCTTCGTCGGCCTGCACGAAGCCGTGCCGCGCATAGAAACGGTTCGAATCGCTGCCGCGCAGCGCGCCGACACGCACGGGCACGCGCTGCGCGTCCGCCTCGGCAAAGATCCGTTGCAGCACGGCCGCGCCGATGCCCTTTCCCTGGTGCGCGGGCACGATGTACAGATGGTCGAGCAACCAGTGGTCTTCCTGCGGCCGAACCACGAAGAAACCCGCGTTCACGCCATCGGCTTCGATGAAGCGGCATAACGCCGGGTCGAACGACGCGAGAAAGCGTTCGCGCGCACGCCGCGGATCGAAGCGGCCGATGCGCTCGAGGCTGTCGCGCATCGCGGCGATGCGAATGGCGACCAGCGTTTCGGCATCGGACCGCGTGGCGAGGGGAAAGGTCAGGTTCATGGACAGGTCGTGCACACGTGGAGAAAACGCCCGGCATCGCGGCGCGGCCGCCAAAGCCTGCACGCAATGCCAGCCGGCCCCCACGGCGCGCGTCAGGGCGTCTCGATGCCTTCCGCACGCGTGGCAAGGAATCGCAAGTACCTGGCATCCTCGTCCTCGAACAGCTCCGGCCCGCCCGCCATGTATGCGCGCATCAGTTCGTCGGCCGCGCGGTCGAGATTGCCCAGTTCGAACTGGCACTGGCCGAGCCGCAGGTGCAGGAACGGGTTGCCGATCGCGTTGGGGAAGTGCATCGCCTGGCCGAGATTCTCGCACCCGGCCGCGTAGTCCGCTTGAAGGAAATTCGCGTCGCCGATCGCGGCCATCAACCACGTTCCGGCCTCCCAGTTGGTCTTCGGTTCGGGAAGCAGGTCGAATCCCGCCCGGAATTTCTCCAGTGCGCCTTCGTAGTCGCCGTCTTCCATCAACGCATCGCCCGCGTCGCTCAGCGCGCCGATGCGCTCATACAGCTCGTTGTCCAGTTCCGCCATGTCGAATCCCTGTTCCTGAGTTGAAATCGGCCCGGTGCGGCCGGTGGTTGCGATGCGATCGCGTGTGGTGTGGCGTGCCGTGTTGCGGTCCTGCCCGTTCATCCGCCCGGCATTCGTCCAGCATACCCGAGCCGTATGACGCGCGTGTCTCGACTTGCCGCGCACCTGTCCCGCATCTGCCGAACGATTCGCGTCGGCGTCGTGCGCATGAATCCGCTACGCTCACGGATGCCTCGTGCCACCGTGCCCCGCCCGCCGACGCGGCGATTCGCAGCATCGGTTTCTCATGCGGCACGGTGATCTCGTGCGTCTCGCCCCGGCCGCCAAAGGCGGGGATGGTTGTGCGGCGACGACCACCGTGGCAGGATGCCGGGTTCGTTTGCACGGTGAAAGGGAGCTGGAAGCGATGTTGTCTTGCCGACTGAGGTGGTACGCGCTCGCGACGTCAAACCTGCTGCGCAGGCATTGGCAGGCGCTGCTCCTGCTGGCCATGCTGTTGCTGCCGGCGATGCCGGTGTTTTCGCAGACGCGCATTCTGGGTGCGCCGGTACTCGCGGCGCTGGCACCGTCGCATGGCATCGAATGGCGGTTCGCGTGGGTGCACCTGCTCGAAGCCGTGGGCATCCTGTGGGTGCTGGCGCAGCGTCGTGCCATCACCGGGGGGCCGTTCGCCACCTTCCTCGCGTCCTTGCCCGTCTCCAGCGGCCGCCGTCGCGCCATCGACACGATCGTCGTGATCGTCGCGAGTACGCCGCTGCTGCTGCCCGTGCTCGCCGCCGCCATCGCGCTCGCCTTCCTGCCGCAAAAGGCGATCAACTACCTGTTCGTTCTCGACCTGTTCCTGATCACGCTCGGATGGCAATTGACCGCGCTGTCGCGCAACCTGCGCAATGCAATCGCGTTGATCGTTGCGAATGTCTTCCTGATCGGCGGCTTTCACGCCGAGGGAGCGTTACGTCCCGCGTGGCTGACCGTGGCATTGTTGCTCGCCGCTTTCACGATTGCGCATACGGCCCCTGCGCGGGCCGCCCGTTCGGAAATGCCGGGGGCGTTCTCGCGTCGCATCGCGGATGCGATCCGCGTCCGTGTCCGGAACGGGCTGCCGCCCATCGCGAGGCTGCAGATCGGCATCCTGCGGGATCGCGCCGCGAGCACCGCCGGGCACTGCCTGATGATGGGTGCGGTCACCGCTTCGACATGCTTCCTGCTTGCGCTCTGGGGGTTCGACCACCGCGCCGTTCCGCTGACGCTGATCGCGCAGGCCGTCATCGCGCTGATCGCGGCGACGACGTATCGCGATTTGCAGGCGGCGCACCTGTATGCATCGCACTTCATGCAATCGTTGCCGCTGTCGACCTTCGCGAAGCGCCGAGCCGACTGTCTGACCGTTGCCGCGCTGGCGCTGCCGTTCGCCGCCGTCGCCCCGCTGTTGCTGGTGACGCACGGCGTGCTGTCATCGCAGATGGCGGCGGCGCTCGTGTGCTCGGGCGCACCGCTCGTCGCATTACACTATCTGCCGCAACGCTACGCGTCCCGACAATCCGTGTTGCTGGGCATCGCGCTGACCGTAGTCTGGGTCACGCTGGCCTGGCAAGTTTTCGTTTGATTACCCGATCCATGCTCCGCTTCGACAATCTCGGCAAGCGCTTCGACAAGCGCGTCATCTTCCAAGGGCTCAACTTCGCATCCGGCGCCGGGTGCGTGGCGCTGTGCGACGAAAACGGCAGCGGCAAATCGACGTTGCTCGGCATTCTCGCCGGCACGATCGACGCGGACGAAGGCGAAGTCTGGCTCGGCGGCCATTCCCTGCGCACCGCGCCGCTCGCGGCGAAATCCGCGCTGGCCTATGTACCCGACGATTGCCTGACGTATCCGTTCCAGACCGGACGCGCGTTTCTCGATCTCGTGGCCGCGGCCAAGAAAACCGTCGTCGACACCCGCACCCTCGAACTGGCCGATCGATTCGGGCTCGCCCCGCATATGGACAAGCGCTTCGAGCAGATGTCGCTCGGCACGCGCAAGAAACTGTTCCTGACGGCGACGACACTCGGCGCGCCCACCGTCGTGATCGCCGACGAACCGGGCAACGGGCTCGACGCCGCGTCGCGTGCGGTGCTCGTCGACTTGTTCAGGACGTTGGCCGCGGACCGTGCCGTCTTTTTTTCGAGTCACGACCTGGCGCTGGCGCGTGCATGCGACGCAAGGATCACCGGTTTCGCGGAACTGGGAGCGGCTGGATAGGCGACATCGTCACGCGCAGTCGTGTGGGAACCACCGGCGCGGCTGCGTGACATGCGGAACGGAGAGGAGAGGCGCCGGTACCGTTTGCGGCAAGCTGCGGTATCGGCGGCTGGCGAGGATCTGGTGCCTGATTCGTGCGGATAAGTGCGATAGCACGTTCACACGGGACAGCGGTCGACCAGCATCATTCCGGCGGCCGGCCAGGCTCCGGCAATCGTCACGCCGATGATGGAGCCGCCGCCCGCTCCAACGGCATCATTCGCATGGTTCGTCGATCCGCGCACCGACGATCAATCGCGCTCTTTTCCCGGAAGTGCGAAACATCCGATCCCGTCTCGCACTTCCGTGATCTTCCCGATGCGCATGTCGGGCGTGCCGGGCCCCGATCAAGCCGCCGTTTGACTCCACGGCCGGCTGAGCGCTAGACCCGAACACGCACACGCCCATGCGCCCCTACCGTCAGGCCTTTAACGCCCCGAAAACCTCGTCCAGCATCTTCTTGGCATCGCCGAACAGCATCCGGTTGTTGTCCTTGTAGAACAGCGGATTGTCGACGCCCGCATAACCTGACGCCATGCTGCGCTTCATCACGATCGACGTCTTGGCCTTCCACACCTCGAGCACCGGCATGCCGGCGATCGGGCTGGCCGGATCTTCCTGCGCGGCCGGGTTCACGATGTCGTTCGCGCCGATCACCATCGACACGTCGGCTTCCGGGAAATCGCCGTTGATCTCGTCCATCTCCATCACGATGTCGTAAGGCACCTTCGCCTCGGCGAGCAGCACGTTCATGTGCCCCGGCATGCGGCCGGCCACCGGATGGATCGCGAAGCGCACGTCGACGCCCTTCTCGCGCAGCACCTTCGTGAGTTCATGCACCGTGTGCTGGGCTTGCGCCACCGCCATCCCGTAGCCGGGCACGATGATCACGCTCTTGGCATCGCGCAGCAGCTCCGCCGTCTCCAGCGCGCTCACCGCCACCACTTCGCCGACCGGCTGCGCGCCGGCGCCTGCCGCCGCGGGCGCACCGCTGCCGGTGCCGAAGCCGCCCGCGATCACGCTGATGAAGTTGCGGTTCATCGCGCGGCACATGATGTACGACAGGATCGCACCCGACGAGCCCACCAGCGCGCCGATCACGATCAGCAGGTCGTTGCCGAGCATGAAGCCGGTGGCCGCCGCCGCCCAGCCCGAGTAGCTGTTGAGCATCGACACCACGACGGGCATGTCCGCGCCGCCGATCGCCATCACCATGTGCACGCCGAACAGCAGCGACACCACCGTCATCACGATGAGCGGCGTCATGCCGTCCTGGATCGTCTCCGCATGCAGGAACGCACGACCGTAATAGATCACGATCAGCAGCGCGGCGAGGTTGAGCCAGTGCCGTGCCGGCAGCAGCAGCGGCTTGCCGCCGATCTTGCCGGAGAGCTTGCCGAACGCGATGACCGAGCCCGCGAAGGTCACCGCGCCGATCAGGATGCCGACGTAGATCTCCACTTCGTGGATGGCCTTCTCCGCGCCGCTGAACTGCACCGACGTATCGATGTAGCTGGCGAAGCCCACCAGGCAGGCCGCGAGACCGACCAGACTGTGCATCAGCGCAACCAGCTCGGGCATCTGCGTCATCTGCACCTTCTTCGCGGCGACGAGGCCGACGGCGCCGCCGACGACCAGCGCGGCCACGACATACGGAATGCCTTCGGCCGACACGCGCGGGCCGAGTACGGTGGCAAGCACGGCGATCAGCATGCCGATCATGCCGAGCAGGTTGCCGCGGCGCGCGGTCTCGGGGTTCGCCAGCCCGCCGAGGCTGAGGATGAAGAGGATGGCCGCGCCGATATAGGAGACGGTAGTCAGGTTGGAAGTCATTGTTGTCGTCTCCTTACTTGCGGAACATCGCCAGCATGCGGCGCGTCACCGCGAAGCCGCCGAACATGTTGACGGCCGTGAGCGTCAGCGCACCCACCGCCAGGCCGAGGATCAGCCCCGACGGCCGGTCGCCGGCCGCGGCCTCGCCCAGCGGCGGCGCGACCTGCACCAGCGCGCCGATCGCGATGATCGACGAGATCGCGTTGGTGACGCTCATCAGCGGCGTATGCAGCGACGGCGTGACGTTCCAGATCACCATGTAGCCGACGAAGCAGGCCAGCACGAACACCGTGAAGTGCGCCAGGAACGTGGCCGGCGCGAACTGGCCGACCAGCAGGAACGCCAGTGCGCCGACGGCGAACACGATCGCGAGCGACTTCGCCGACATCGGCTCGCCGCTGCCGTGCCCGTGGCCCTTGGACGCGGCTGCCGCGACTGGCGGCGTGGCGGGTTTCGGTGCCGCGACCGGCTGCTGGATCGGCGGCGGCGGCCAGGTCACGCTGCCTTCCTTGATGACCGTGAGGCCGCGGATCGCGTCGTCATTGAAGTCGACGTTGATCGTGCCGTCCTTCGCCTTGCACAGCTCCTCGATCACGCGCAGCAGGTTGGTCGCATACAGCGTCGACGACTGTCGCGCCAGGCGCGACGCGAGATCCGTGTAGCCGACGATCGTCACGCCATGGCGGACCACGGCCTCGCCCGGCACCGTCAGCTCGCAGTTGCCGCCCTGCTCGCCGGCCATGTCGACGATCACGCTGCCCGGCTTCATCGACTGCACCATCTCGGCCGTGATGAGCTTCGGTGCCGGCTTGCCCGGAATCAGCGCGGTGGTGATGATGATGTCCGCATCCTTGGCCTGCTGCGCGTACATCGCGCGCTGCGCCTGCTGGAAGCCTTCGCTCATCACCTTCGCGTAACCGCCGCCGCCCGAGCCCTCTTCCTCGTAGTCGACCTTGACGAATTCGCCGCCGAGCGACTTGACCTGGTCGGCCACTTCCGCGCGCGTGTCGTTGGCGCGCACGATCGCGCCGAGGCCGGCGGCCGTGCCGATGGCCGCGAGGCCGGCGACGCCCGCGCCGGCGACGAACACCTTGGCCGGCGGCACCTTGCCCGCGGCCGTGATCTGCCCGTTGAAGTAACGGCCGAACGCATGGGCCGCCTCGATGACGGCGCGGTAGCCGCTCACGCCGGCCATCGACGTGAGCGCATCCATCTTCTGCGCGCGCGACAGCGTGCGCGGCAGGGAATCGATCGCCAGCACCGTGGCCCGCTTCGCGGCCAGCTGCTGCATCAGTTCGGGGTTCTGCGCCGGCCAGACGAAGCCGACCAGCGTGCTGCCTTCACGCAACAGCGCGATTTCCTCGCTGCTCGGCGGGCGCACCTTGAGGACGATATCGCTGCGGCCCCACAGATCGGCGGCCGTCGCCACGACTTCGGCCCCGGCCGTGCGGTAGTCGTCGTCGCTGAAGTTCGCGCCGGTGCCGGCACCGCTTTGCACGGCCACCGAGAACCCGAGCTTGATCAGCTTTTCGACCACGTCGGGAACCGTCGCTACGCGCCGTTCCTCGTTGGCCGTCTCCAGAGGGACCCCAATCAGTAATGTCATATCCTGAACTGTCAGTAGTGGCCGTCGCTAGGAGTTACGGCCTGCGTTTCAAGTCACCCAACTCAATCCGTGTACGACGCTGTTCCGCGGGCAGCTTCGCACTGCCGCGCCGAATTCACAAACTGTTCATCCTCTAAACAATCGGCTTGTCAGATCCGGGCGGTTCATGCTCCAGCCTGATTTTTCCGACGAATAGCCGGCGCATGATTCATTCGGATAAGAACTGCGAAGCATATCCCGTGCCAAAGTCTTTCCGAAATTTATATTTTGAATTGGCGCGCATTCAATCCATGAATCCCCTGTCTGGACACGACGGGCCTATAACCTGGCGTTTACCCGCTGGGACCGCTTCGCACGGCCTGTCGGCGCGTGAATCCGCTTGAAATTCGCTTTCAATTCGTTCGAAACATGCAAAACCGGTTATCGGCATGAACGCTTCGGAATCGGTTTCATCGCGAATTTCCCGCTTGTCGGCACAATGCGATTTGTCGCGTGCGAACGACATCATCCGCGTGGCCGATGACATTCGGTGCCGGCGAGTTTAAGGGAGAACGCAGCCTGTCAGGATCAAGCGCGACGACGATCACTCGCGCAGCGCGTCGACGTGGGCACGGATGCGGCGCGCACCCTCTTCCGGCGTGCATGTCGACGTGTCGATGCGCAGCGCGTAAGGCCGCGAATAAGCCGGATGCCCGAACTGGGAGCGGGCCATGCCCTCGCCGCGATCCGGCCTCGCGCGTTCGCGCTGTTCGAGAATATCCAGCGGGCACGTCACGCCGATGACGAAGGTCTGACGCGGCGACAGCGCGGCAATGCATGCGTCGAGCGCGGCCGGATCCCGGAGCACGAGATCCAGCACGATCTCGAAATGGCTGGCCGCGATCCGTGCGAGTGTCGACTGCAGGTTGAGCTGGTGGAGTCTCAGCGCCTGATTCAGCTCCTCGTCCGATCGCATGTCACGCCGGCGCGACATCTCGACGAACGCGTCGAGCGAGACGTGAAACGTCGGCACGTCCGACCCTTGCTGGAGCGCCCTGGCCAGGCTGCTCTTCCCTGCACTGGTCGGGCCGTGCAATACGACGGCAACGGGTTTCATGGCGATGGTCGATGGGCGAGGTGCCCGGTTGCCGCGATGAATCAGGATGCTAGCCCAATTTTCGCCGCCCATCGACACGCCCGGTCGGCGCTTCGGCGAGCCCGCGCAACGCCGCCGCGTGCTCGGCGCCGTCCGCGATCTCGTCCAGCGCCCGGTTGTTGGTGCGCGGCCCGAACACGCCGATCGACACCATCACGATCAGCATGCTGCCGCCGATCAGCACGAACACGGCCGACACCCCCGCGCGTTCGAGCAGCAGCGCGACGATGAAACTGCTCGCGATCCCCGTCAGGCGGCCGATCGAATGCACGAAGCCGAGCGCGCGCCCGCGGATCTCGGTCGGAAACACTTCCGACTGGTACGCGGTGCCGTTGCTCGCGAGCACCGTGTTGGACAGCGTGACGAGCAAGCCGAACGCGATCACGAACGGCGCCTGCGCCGACATCGCGAACGCGGTGCCGAACAGCGCGACGCCGAACGCCGACGCGACGATCAGCCATTTGCGCTCGATCCGGTCGGCAAGCAGGCCGGCGACGAACGGCGACACCGGATACGCGAACGCGATCACGAACGCATACCAGAGGCTCTTCGTGACGCTCGCGCCCTGCGCGGCGAGCAGCGTCGGCAGCCACTGGCTGAAGCCGAAGAAACCGATGCTCAGGAATGCATTGAATGCGATCAGCATCGTCGTGCGGCCGCGATGCCGCGCATCCCACATCGACGGCGCGCGCTGCACGGCCGTGGCCGCTGCGACCGGCGCCGGGACTGCGGGCAGCGGCCGGCCGGATTCCCGCTCGACGGCCTGCTCGAGCCGCCGCAGCACGGCTTCGGCCTCGGCCTCGCGCCCCGTGTGGGCGAGCCAGCGCGGCGACTCCGGCAACCGCGACTGCAGCCACCAGACGAAAACCGCGCCGCTGCCGCCGAGCAGCACGACCCAGCGCCATCCGGACATGCCGAGCGGATCGTGCGGCACCCATAACCACGACACCAGCGCCAGCACGGGCATCGCGAGATAGCCGACCGCGAAGCACAGCGCGAACGCGCGGCCGCGCACCGCCTTCGGCACCAGCTCGGTCAGGAACGCGCCGATCGTGATCAGCTCCGCGCCGATGCCGCAGCCCGCGATGAAACGGCACACGAGGATGCCGAGCGCATGCGTCTGCACGCACATCGCCAGGCTCGCCGCCGTGTAGAGCAGCAGCGCGCCGGTGAACAACGCGCGCCGCCCGAAGCGGTCCGCGAGACGCGACACGAACATCTCGCCGACGAACAGCCCGGCGAACGTCGCCGCACCGAGCGCGCCCTGGTCCGACATGCCGAGCACGCCGTGCGAGCCCGCGTGAAAGATGCCGTCGCGGATCAACCCGGGCGGCAGGTAGGTCATCTGGAACAGGTCGTAGACCTCGAAAAACCCGCCGACGCTCAGGAACAGCACGAGCGTCCAGATGCTGGCCGTCGCGGGCAGGCGGTCGATGCGGGCGGCGATCGACGCCGCATGGGAATGGGACATGGCGATTCCTCGATGATCCGCCCGCGCGGCCTGCGCGAAGCGGCGAAGCGGCAGACCCGGCGCCGGCGCGGCATGCGCGCGGCGCCGGCGTTCATACGGTGGCGACCGGATTGACCGGCGACCCGACGAGCCCGCGCAGGTGCAGCGGCGGCGCGGTCAGCAGGAAGCGGCTGCGCCAGTGCGCGTGCAGCCAGTCGGCGAGCGGCGTCAGGTGCCACAGCTCGCCGAGGTGAATGCCGAGCTTGAACAGGCACAGCTCGTGCAGCGGCATCAGCGCGCCGGGCCGCTCGCGCGCCCGCGCATCGCGCGGTCGCTCCTCGACCGCGTGGTTGTCCGCCGCGAGCGCGGCGAGCCCCGACGCGTCGATCCATTCGAGCAGGCGCGGGTCGTCGCCGTCGAGCACGCAGCACACGTCCGGCGCGGCGGGTTCGCCGCGCGCGTCGGCGTCGAGCAGGCGATCGGCGAAGCCCGTATGCACGCACACGATGTCGCCGCGCTCGACGATCACGTCGTCCGCGCGCAGCACCGCCATCCACTCCGCGTAGCCGATCTTGCGCCGCTCGTCGCCGAAGTGGCGCCGCAGGTCGACGAGCACGCCGCGCCCCTGCACGCCCGTCTGCGCCATCACCTCGATGCCGAGCGCGCGCGCGCCGCCACGCGGCGCCCCCGCTTCGGGCACCCGGATGTGCTCGTCCATCCGGTAGCCGTTGTAGAACATGCGGGCCCGCTCGCCGTCGCCCGCCGGATCGAACAACGAGCCGACGTGCGACAGCGCATCCCACTGCGTCGAGAACTGCGAGTGCATGCAGAACGAATCGTCGCAGACCACATCGGTTGCGTTCGCAACCTGTTCATCCGCCCGATAACCGAAGTACGGCTTGTCGCCGAGCAGCGCCGGCATGATCGCCGGCGGCCGGCGCCGCGCGTTCAACCCGCCGCCGCGCGGCACGTCGAGCGGCAGGCTCAGCGAAAACACGCGGCCTTCGCGCACTTCCGCGACGCCGCGCAGCACCGCGTCGGCGGTCAGCCAGTTCAGGCGCCCTTTCTGATCGTCCGGGCCGAAATCCCCCCAGTTCGAGCCGGGCGGCCGATGGGTCCAGCGTGGCTTCATGGTTGTCTCCTCCATGCAATGTCCAGGGTGCGGCGGCCGTCCTTCGCGGCCGCGTCGCACGTCGCGCCTACCGCGTGCGGATCACGCCCAGCCCCGCGAGCCGCTCGTATTCGCGTTCGCCGAGCAGCGGCAGCAGGATCTCGCGATTGTTCTCGCCGAGCGCGGGCGCGGGCCGGCGGAACGTGCCGGGCGTGGCCGACAGGCGCGGCGTGATGTTGTGCATCGGCAGGCTGCCGACGTCGTCGTCCGGCAGCTCGACGAGCGCCTCGCGCTCGATCACATAGCGATCCTGAACGATCTGCGCGATATCCTGGATCGGCCCGACCGTCACGCCCGCTTCTTCGAAGAACGCGAGATTGGCATCGAGATCGCGCGCGGCGATGAATTCGCCGACGATCGCATCGAGCGCTTCCGCGTGCTGCACGCGCTGCACGTTGGTCGCGTAGCGCGGATCGTCGATCAGCTCCGCGCGGCCGATCGCGCGGAACAGCCGCTCGGCCATCGCCTGCGTCGAACTCGACAGGCACAGCCACTTGCCGTCGCGGGTCCGATACGCGTTGCGCGGCGCGGTGTTCGACGAGCGGCTGCCGGTGCGTTCCTTGATCTTGCCGGTCATCACGTAGTTCGCGGCGGCCGGGCCGAGGATCGACAGCAGCGGCTCGAACAGCGACACGTCGATCACCTGCCCCGCCGCGCCGTGCGCGTCGCGCGCATGCAGCGCGACCAGCACGGCGATCGCGCCGGACAGCCCGGCCGTCATGTCGCCGAGGAACATCGGCGGCAGCACCGGCTCGCGATCGGCGAAGCCGTTGATCGCCGCGAACCCCGCATATCCTTCCGCGAGCGTGCCGAAGCCCGGCTTGTGGCGATACGGCCCGGTCTGCCCCCAGCCGGAGATCCGCGCGATCACCAGCTCGGGGCGGATCGCGAGCAGGTCGTCCGGGCCGAGCCCCATCTTCTCGGCGACGCCGGGCTTGAAGCTTTCGACGAACACGTCCGCGTCGCGCACCAGCCGGCGGACGATGTCGATGCCCTCGGGCGCGCGCAGGTCGACGCACACGCTGCGCTTGTTGCGCCCGTATACCTTCCAGTTCGTGCTGATCCCGCCCGCGCCGACCGCGCGCAGCGTATCGCCGCGCTCGCTCTCGACCTTCACGACGTCCGCGCCGAAATCGGCGAGCTGCACGCTCAGCATGTTGCCGGCCATCAGGCGCGACAGGTCGACGACGCGCACGCCCGCGAGCGGCCCCTGCGCGCCGGCGTCGAACGGTTTCGGATGAATCGGGCCGGTGGACGCGCGACGGTGCGCGCCGGCCGCGTGAGCGGCCTGCGGGTCGGGAACGAACATGCTTGTCTCCTGGTTGGTGTATGCGTCGTGCGAGGCGGACTGCAAGGCGGACTTCGAGGCGCGCTCAGCCGCGCGCGGCGCTACTCGAGCAGCGCGCCGAGCTGGTCGGCCGCGCGAAATGCCGCGCCTGCGGCGGGCAGATCGCCGCCGAGCGCATGCGTCAGCTCGGCGGCGGCCGCCTGCACGCGCGGCAGGTAGTCGGCCAGCACCTTCTTGTTGAAGCGATACCGCGGCACGCCGAGCGAGATCGCGCCGCTGAGCACGCGGCCGACGCCGAATGCCGGGCACGCGATCGCCGCGCTTTCCGGATCGCGCTCGGCGATCGATACCGCGTAGCCCTGCTCGGCCGTCTTCTCGTAGTCGCCGCCGCGCGTGCCGCTGAACGCAAGCAGCACACGGCCGGCCGCGCCGACGTCGAGCGGGAAGCGGTCGCCCTCGCGCAGGTGCGTGCGCACCGAGCGCTGCGCCTGGATGCGGAACAGGCACACGCGCTGGTCGCCTTCACGCACGTAGAACGCGGCCGTCTCGCCGGTTTCCGCCGACAGTCTCGACAGGATCGGCATCACGTACTCGCGCAGCTGGAACGACTCGCGATACATCATCCCGAGCTGGAACACGGCGGGCCCCAGCACATAGCGCCCGTCCGGCAAGCGCTTGATGAAGCGGAACTGCTCGAGCGACTCGAACATCCGCAACAGCGTGCTCATGTTGAGCCCCGTCTCCTCGCTCACCTGCGCGAGCATCAGCCCGCCGGGCGCGTTGCCGAATGCCAGCAGCGCGGTCAGCGCGCGGTTGACCGCGGCCACGCCGCCCTCTGCCGGACTGCTTGTCTCCACCTTGTTCATGTCCACCTCGTGCGATGCCGGGCTGTTCGTGTCAGGTCGGTGCCACGTTACGCTGGCCGGCATAGAAAAATGAAAGTTACTTTCATTATACGCAGATCATCGATGACATCAACATGAATCCGCAGAGCTTCGCTCGGTCATCATCCTGCAATGATCCCTGATACTAGGCGTTAACGATAATCTTGACGAATGCGGTCATCCATCACAAAAATGAAAGTGACTTTCATTTTATGAGACCGTAGATGAATTCATCGTCACAACCCGTCTGGCGCTCGCTGCTGTACGTCCCCGCGCACGTCCCCCGTTTCGTCGCATCGGCCGCCGCGAGCGACGCCGATGCGCTGATCCTCGATCTCGAGGACAGCGTCCCGCCCGCATGCAAGGCAGCCGCCCGCGACGGGCTGGCCGACGCCGTGCCGGCGCTGCGCGCGCCGGGCCGCGACTTGCTGGTGCGCGCCAACGGCCCGCTCGACCAGCTCGTGCCCGACTTGCGCGCGGCCGTCCGGGCCGGCGTGGACGGCGTCGTGCTGCCGAAGGTGCGCGGCGGCTCGCACATCGAGGCGATCGACGAACTGCTGGCCGCGCTCGAAGAAGAAGCCGGCGCGCCGCCCGGCCGCACACGGATCGTCGCGATCGTCGAAACGCCGCGCGCGTTCCAGGCAATGGACCGGATCGCGCAGGCGTCGCCGCGCGTCGTCGCGATGATGCTGGGCGGCGGCGATTTCGCGCTGAACTGCGAAAGCGGCGCGAGCGCCGATGTGCTGCGCGTGCCGAAACAGTTGCTGATCATCGCCGCGCGCGCCGCCGGCATCCTGCCGCTCGGCCTCATCGGCGGCCTCGACGAACTGCGCGATCTCGACGCGTTCGAGCGCATCGCGCGCGCATCCGCGGAGCTCGGCTATGCAGGCGCGACCTGCATCCACCCGCTGCAGGTCGGCGCGCTCAACCGTGCGTTCCGGCCCGACGACGCCGCGGTGCGCGACGCGCACGCGGTGCTGGCCGCCTACGACGACGCACGCGCG
Organism: Burkholderia sp. ZZQ-2; assembly: GCF_050768715.1. Classification (NCBI taxonomy): domain Bacteria; kingdom Pseudomonadati; phylum Pseudomonadota; class Betaproteobacteria; order Burkholderiales; family Burkholderiaceae; genus Burkholderia; species Burkholderia sp. ZZQ-2. The sequence continues at coordinate 25,879 of NZ_LDVA01000273.1, forward strand.
AACGGGCGCGGCGCGCTGCGCGTCGACGGCCGGATGGTCGACGCGCCCGGCGTCGCCCGCGCGAAGCGCGTGCTCGCACGTCACGCGGCGGTACAGGCGCGCGCCGACGGCGTGCCCCGGTAATGCGGGCGCCGCCCTTCATCGTCGCGCGTCCATGCGCGCGTCGCGCGGTGCGCGCACGCGCCGCGTCACGATGCCGTCCGTTCACCACCCGGCCCGGATAGCGCCGCCCCGCCGCACCGCCGCACCGCTCGACCGGCGCGGCGCCGAACTCAAACAAAGAACAAACCCTGGAAGGAGACAAACCATGGGCAAGCGGATGTCCGCACTGTGCGGACTGGGCCTCGTATCGGCCGGCGCCTGCGCGCAGAGCACGATCACGCTGTATGGCGTGGCCGACATCTATACGGAATTCCTCACCCATCAGGCCGCGCCCGGCGACAAGTCGTCGGCATCGCTCGTGCGGATGGCGTCGGGCGGCAAGAGCGGCTCGCGCTGGGGCCTGAAGGGCGTCGAGGAACTCGGCGGCGGCTGGCAGGCCGCGTTCCGGCTCGAAAGCGGCATCAACCTGAACAACGGTACCGGCACCGGCGCGGGCGGCTTCGACCGCTCCGCATGGGTCGGGCTGCAGCACGAGCGCTGGGGCGCGCTGCGGCTCGGCCACCAGTACACGACGCTGTTCGACGTCATGGAGCGCTATTCGCCGACGGGCGCGTACTCGACGCTGTACGAGCCGGCCGGCGCGATCGTCGGCGTCAACTTCCGCGAGAACAACGTCGCCAAGTACCTGGCGAAGATCGGCCCGCTGACGCTCGAAACGCACTATTCGTTCGGCGGCACGCCCGGCGCGTTCCAGTCGAACGCCGCCTATGGCGCCGGCTTCGACTATGCCGGCGGCGCATTCTCGCTCGCCGCGGCGTTCGACAACGTCAACACGCCGCAGCCGGGCGGCTTCGCGCATTTCCGCCGCTACGCCGCCGCCGCGATCGCGTCCATCGGACGTGCGCAGCTGCTGGCCGGCGTCACGCACGGCCAGAGCGGCGTCGCCGCGCCGTCGGTCGTGACGCGCTACACGTTCTGGTGGGCCGGCGTGCGCTACGCGATCACCCCTTACCTGCAGGCGATCGGCGCGTTCTATTACGAGGACATCCGCGCGCAGAATGCGCCGAACGCGCAGACACCCACGCCGCACCCGGCCAACCCGCAGCAGGTCACGCTGCAGCTGAACTACTTCCTGTCGAAAGCCGTCACGCTGTACCTGGCGGGCGGCTACGCGCGCCGCGCCGCGCTCGATTTCGACAATTACAACTACAACTTCCTCCACTACACGCTGGCCGGCGACCGCGCCAGCAGCGCGGGCCTGGCACTCGGCCTGCGCAAGCTGTTCTGACCTCGCCTCTCCCCAGCCTCAGGAACCTTCGGAGTCTTCGCACAATGAACCGCCGCCACTTCCTTTCCACGCTGACCGGCGCGGCGCTCGCGCTGCCGTTCGCTCACGCCCGCGCGGGCGCACTGCCGGCCGCCGGCGTCAGCCCCGGCCGCCCCGATCTCGCGCAGCAGCTCGCCGACTACGCGGCCGGGCTGCAGTATCGCGACCTCGACGCCGCGACGATCGAAACGATCAAGGCGCACCTGATCGACGCGCTCGGCTGCGCGATCGCCGCGCACGACGAACGTCCGGTGCGGATCGCGCGCGACGCGGCGCTCGCGTCGCCGGGCGGCGTGTCGACAATCGTCGGCACGAACCAGCGCACGAGCCCCGATCTCGCCGCGTTCGCGACCGGCACCGCACTGCGCTACTACGATTTCAACGACGCGTACGCCGGCAAGGAGACCGGCCATCCGAGCGACAACATGTCCGCGTGCCTCGCGGTCGCCGAAGCGCAGCATGCGAACGGCCGCGACCTGATCCTGTCGATCGCGATCGCCTACGAGATCGCGTGCCGGCTGATGGACGCCGCCGCGATCAGCCCGCGCGGCTGGGATCACACGTGCTACAGCCTGCCCGCCGTCGCGCTCGCCGCGGGCAAGCTGATGCGCATGCCCGCGCCGCAGCTGGTGCAGGCGGTGAACCTGTCGATCAACAGCCATCTCGCGCTGAACCAGACGCGCGTCCAGGAATTGTCGAACTGGAAGGCGCTCGCCGATGCGGACGCGGCGCGCAACGCGGTGTTCTCGACGCAGCTCGCGCGGGCCGGGCTGACCGGCCCCGCGCCGATCTTCGAAGGCATGGCGGGATTCTTTCCGCAGGTGTCCGGGCCGTTCGCCGTCGACACGCGCGAATTCGGCGGGCGCGGCGGCGCGTTCCGGATCGGCAAGTGCTTCGTGAAGTTCTATCCCGCGCAAGGGCTCACGCAAACCGCGATTCCGGCGGCGCTCGACGTCGCCGCGCAAGTCGGCGACCTGCGCCGCATCCGGCGCATCGAGATCGACACGACCGCAGTCGGTTATGTGACGGCCGGCCGCGACCGCGAAAAATGGGCGCCGTCGACGCACGAGACCGCCGATCACAGCCTGCCGTACATCGTCGCGCGCGCGATGCTCGACGGTGACATCACGACCGAGAGCTACCGGCCCGACGCGCTGCACGATCCGGCGCTGCGCGCGTTGATCGAGCGGATCACGGTGCGCGAGGACCCGGCGCTGACCGCCCGCTATCCCGCGCACGCGCCGAACCGGGTGACGGCCGTGTGCGAAGACGGGTCGACCTGCACGAAGCAGGTGGACGACCTGCCCGGCTCGCCGACGCGGCCGATGCGGCGCGACGACTACGAAGCGAAGTTCGCGAAGAACTGCCGGCGGCACTGGGGCCCGGCGCAGATCCGCGCGGCGCTCGATTACCTGTGGCGGCTCGACGAGCAGCCCGACGTCGCGACGCTGCCGCCGCTGCTCGTCGTCGGCTGACCTGCGTGAACGAACCCTAAGCTTCCGCCGCGACGCCGTGCCGTTCGAGCGCTTCCGCGACCTCGACGATGCGGCTGCGCAACCACGCGTGCGCGTTGCTGCCGTCGTAGCGCCGGTGCCAGTACAGCGACCACGCGACGGGCTCCATCGCGAGCGGCAGGTCGCGGATCACGAGCCGCGCATCGTCGAGGCTCAGCGCATGCCGCTCCGACATGATCACCGCGTACGGCAGCGCATCCAGCATGTTCGGCACGACGAGCCAGTGCGGCACGTTGAGCGCGATGCGCCGCGTGCAGTTCATGTTCGCAAGCAGGTTGTCGACCAGGCTGTGGTCGACCGGATTGATCGTCACGTTGAGGAAATCGAGCGCGAGGAACCGTTCAAGCGTCAGCGGCGTGCCCGCTTCCGGATGGCTGCGGCTCATCACGCAGACCATCCGGTCATGAAACACGATTTGCGACGACAGCGTGCCCGAATGTTCGAGGCCGGCGCTGATCGCCAGGTCGAGCAGCCCCGATTCGAGTGCGTCGGCGGTCTTGGCGGCACTCATGTGCACGACGTCCATGCCGATATTCGGACTGGTCAAGCGCATGCAGCGCAGCAGAGCCGGCAGCAAAAGCAATTCGGTGAGATCCGACATGCGCAACGTGAAATGGCGCTCGGACGTAAAAGGATTGAATTGATAATCCGATTCAAATAATTCCTCGATTTGTTGCATGATCTGTCGAATCGGCATCGCCAGCGCCTGTGCGCGCGGCGTCAACTCCATGCCGACCGCGGTGCGCGCCAGGATCTCGTCCTTGAACAGGAACCGCAGCCGCGCCAGCGCGTTGCTGACGGCCGGCTGCGTGAGGCCGACCTTCTGGCCGGCCCGTGTGACCTGTTTCTCCGTCAATAGCGCATCGAGTATGACCAGCAGGTTCAGATCGATCGAACGTAGATTCATGTTTGCGACCATCCACTAAACAGGTTAAACACCGCCTCCGATTGCGATCGCGAAATTCCGCAATCGGAGCAATCCCCTGATATTTAGTGCAATGCACAAGAATAGTCCAATCTTGACGTATCTATATTTTTAGGTATCGAGCGGTATTGGTTAATTTTTTAAATTAGTGGGTCCGTTTCGCATCGATTCTTCCGGGTACCGTGCCAATCGGCCATTTGATTCGCGATTTTTGAAAAAAGGTCGCATTGCAAAAAAATGCGGACGACCGCCGCCCCGGCGGCCGCCCGCGAGCTCAAACGGTCGCGACCGGATTCGCCGGTGCGCCGACCAGGCCGCGGATATGCAGCGGCGGTGCGGTCAGCAGAAACCGGTTCCGGCCGTGTGCATGCAGCCAGTTCGCGAGCGGCGTCAGGTGCCACAGCTCGCCGAGGTGAATACCGAGCTTGAACAGGCACAGTTCATGAAGCGGCATCAGCGCGCCCGGTTGCGCGAGCGGCTGCGCATGTTGCGGACGTTCCTCGATCGCATGGTTGTCGGCCACGAGCGCGGCCAGCCCCGATTCGTCGATCCATTGCAGCAGCCGCGCATCGCTGCTGTCCAGCACGCACGCGCTCGCGACCGTCGCCGGCGACCCGCCGTCGTCATGCAGCAGCAGATCCGCAAAGCCGGTGTGAATGCAGACGATGTCGCCGCGCTCGACCTGCACGCGGTCCGCCTCCATCACCTGCATCAGTTGCGCGAAGCCGACCTTCGTGCGCGCGTCGCCGAAATGACGCCGCAGGTCGATCAGCACGCCGCGCCCCTGCACGCCCGTTTGCGCCATCACCTCGATGCCGAGCGCACGCGCGCCGCCCGTCGCGTCGCCCTCTTGCGGCACCCGCAGATGCTCGCCCATCCGGAAGCCGTTGTAGAACACGATTTCAGGCACGCCGTCGTCGTCCGCGTCGAACACGCCGCCCACGTGCGACAGGCCGTCCCATTGCGTCGAGAACTGCGAGTGCATGCAGAACGAATCGTCGCAGACCACATCGGTTGCGTTCGCAACCTGTTCGTCCGCGCGATAACCGAAATACGGCTTGTCGCCGAGCAGCGCCGGCATGATCGCCGGCGGCCGCCGCCGCGCGTTCAGCCCGCCGCCGCGCGGCACGTCGAGCGGCAGGCTCAGCGAGAACGACAGCCCTTCCCGCACTTCGGCTGCGCCCTGCCGCACCTTGTCCGGCGTCAGCCAGTTCAGCCGCCCCTTCTGATCGTCGGGACCGAAGTCGCCCCAGTTCGAGCCGGGCGGCCGCTTTTTCCAGCGGGGTGCATTCAAGATCGGTGTCCTCCTTCAGTGCCCGACGTCAGCGCCGCGAGCGCATCGAGCGGCGCATCGTCGGCGAGCGACCGTACCGCGTCGCGCAGCGCGAGCGCGCGCTCCATGCCGAGCGCCGAACTCGCCGCCAGCACGAATTTCGCGGTGAGTTCCTGTTCGGTCAGCGGCCGCGAATTCGTGCCCTTGCTCGACTCGATCCACGCCTCGCGCACTTGCCCGTCGCGCAGCTCGACGCGCAGCACGGCCGGCAGGAAATGCGGGAAGCGCGCATCGCACCACGGATCGGCCACGCAACGCACCTTCGCAGCCAGGGCGCGCCGTGCGGGGTCCCGCGCAAGCGCATCGTCGAAATCGTCGAACCAGACGCCGAGCCCACCGCCGCCGAGCAGCGCCGCCGCGACCGTGTACGGCCCCGAGAACGCCGCCGCATAACCGTTCGGCGGATTCGCCTTCAACTCCGCCGGCTCGCCGATCGTGCGCAGCGTCGACGTCGCGACCCGCAGCTCGGCCGACACCACGTCGTCCGCCGTCACGCCTTGCGCCTTCAGTTGCAGCGCCGCGTCGATGCCCGGATGCGTGAAGTGGTTGCACGGATACGGCTTGAAGATGATCCGGCTCGTCTCCCATTCGTCGCCCAGGTCGCGCAGCACCGCGTCGACGTCGGCGAGGTCGCCGCACCACGCATGGAAGAAGCCGAAGCGGCCTTCGAGCGCGGTCGGCGGCGCGGTGACGCCCGCGCCCGCCAGTTCCGCCGCGCTCACGCCCGCATGCGCCGCCCAGCCGCAGTGGATCCGCTTCACCGAGCCGCCGGTGCGGTTCGCTTCGAGCAGGCCCGCGCCCATGCTCGCGGCAATGCCGAGCGCCGCCGCGATCTGCGCGGCGTCGAGCCCGAGCAGCATCGCCGCGGCCGCCGCCGCGCCGACCGTGCCGCAGATCGACGTCGCGTGCTGGCCGCGCTCGAAAAACACCGAATTGCCGAGCCGCTCGTTGTAGGCGGCGACGCCCAGCCGGATGCACACCTCAGTGCCGACCGTGATCGCATCGAGCAGCGCCGCGCCCGACGCGCCGCTCGCCTGCGCGGCGGCGAGCGCGGCCGGAATCACCGACGCACTCGGATGCAGCACCGACAGCATGTGCGAATCGTCGAAATCCATCGCATGCGCGAGCGTGCCGTTGACGAGGGCGGCACTCGCGGCCGGCAGCCGGTCGGGCGCGCCGATCACGCTCGCCGGGCCGGTGCCCGCCCAGCGCCGCGCGACTTGCAGCACCGACTGCACGACCGGTTCGTCGTGCGCGATCAGGCTGTTGCCGACCACGTCCAGCACGCGCGCGGCGGCCTCGACGCGCAGCCGGTATTCCAGCCCTCCGGCGCGCACCTCCGCCGCAAAGCGGCCGAGCGCGCCGACGATGCCGTCGGGCGGCGCGGGCCGGCCCGGTGCGACCGGATCGGCGGTGGCCGCCGGAGCGGAAAGCGTCTCGGGTGTGCTCATGCCAGTGCTCCACTGAGTCGAAGATTGTTCGCGAGCGCGAGCGTCACGCGCGCGTTGGCGATCAGCGGCGGCGCGACCACGCGGCCGTCCGGCAGCACGAAGACCGACGACGCCGAGGCCTTGCCCGCTGCCACATCGACCGCCTCGAGCACCCGCTCGGCTGCGCGAATCTCGTCTTCCGACGGCGTGAACACCTCGTTGATCACCGCGAGCTGCGACGGATGAATCGCGAAGCGGCCGAGAAACCCCATAGACTTGGCGCGCAGCGTCGATTCCCTCAGCCCGTCGAGATCGGGCAGCGTGTGATAGACGGTCTGGATCGGCCCGGCGAGCCCCGCCGCGCGAGACACCACGACGCAGCGCGCGCGGCACACCTCGAGCGTGAAGTTGTCGACGCCGATCTGCAGGTCCGCGCGCAGGTCGCTCTCGCCGAGCCCGATGCGCTCCAGCCGCGGCGACGCGGTCGCGAGCTGGTAAGCCGTCTCGACACCGTACGCCGACTCGATCAGGATCTGGATGCCCGCATCGCTGCCGAGCGCGTCGAGCCAGCCCGCCACTTCCTGGATATGCTGCGGCAGGTCGCATTTCGGCAGCCGCAGCGCCTGGAGCGCCGGCTGCGCGATCGCGTCGACGTCGTCGCGGCACCACGGGCTGCCGATCGGGTTGATCCGCACGTAGGTCGGCTTCGGCGGGCCTTCCGCGAGAATCGCGGCGGCCGCCTCGCGGGCTTCGGCCTTGTGGCTGGCCGGCACGGCATCCTCGAGGTCGAGCACGATGGCGTCGGCTTCGCTTGCATACGCCTTGTCCACCACCTGCGCCTTGTGCGCGGGCACGTAGAGGTAACTGCGGTAGGTTGCGCTGGTTTTCATACAATGCCCCGTTCGGTCAAATCGGCGATCTCGTGCCGCTCCAGCCCCAATGCGCCGAATACTTCGTCGTTGTGCGTGCCGCGCGCCGGTCCGCCCCAGCGGATCGCACCGGGCGTGTCGGACAGCCGGAACGGCACGTTGTGCGTGCGGAACGCGCCGAGCTCCGCGTCGGGCACCGACACGACCGAGCCGAGCGCCGCGTACTGCGGATCGCGGAGCACGTCGGCGACGTCGTAGATCGGCGCGACCGCCGCCTGCGCACGCTCGAACTCGGCGATCACGTCGTCGCGCGAGCGCTGCGCGATCCAGCCGCCGACCGCCGCATCCAGTTCATCCGCATGCTTCGCGCGCTCGGCGCCGTTCGCGAACCAGGGTTCGTCGATCAGGTCCTCACGGCCGACGAGGCGCATCACGCGCTCCGCGATGCTGTGCGCCGACGTCGACAGCGCGACCCACTTGCCGTCCGACGTGCGGTACACCCCGCGCGGCGAATTGTTCGGCGAACGATTGCCGGTGCGCTCGGGCACCCGGCCCGTCTGGTCGTAGCTCGCGACCTGCGCGCCCATCGCGGCGAGCATCGTCTCGATGATCGCGAGATCGACGACCTGGCCGCGCCCGGTGTGCTCGCGCGCCTTCAGCGCCGTCATGATCGCGAACGCGGCGTTCAGCCCCGCGACGGTGTCCGCGAGCGGGAACGACGGCAGCAGCGGCGGCCCGTCGGCCTCGCCGGTGACCGACGCGAGCCCGCTCATCGCCTCGGCCAGCGTACCGAAGCCGGGGCGGCTCGCATACGGGCCGAACTGCCCGAAGCCCGTCACCCGCACGAGCACGAGCCGCGGGTTGATCGCGGACAGCACGTCGTAACCGAGCCCCCAGCGTTCGAGCGTGCCGGGCCGGAAATTCTCGACGACCACGTCCGCCTGCGCCGCCATCTCGCGGAAGATCCGCTGGCCGTCGGCCGTGCCGAGATTCAGCGTGACGGCCCGCTTGTTGCGCGCGAGCACCTTCCACCACAACGGCACGTCGTCGCGACGCGCGCCGTACTTGCGCGCCGGATCGCCGTCCGGATGCTCGACCTTGATCACGTCGGCGCCGTAGTCCGCCAGCATCGTCGCCGCGAGCGGGCCCGCGAACAACGTCGCGGCGTCGATCACGCGAATGCCGTCGAGCGGCGCCGGTTTGGACGCGTCCGACGCCGCACCGGCGTCGACGCCCCCCATTTCCACAGTGGCCATGCCGTTCTCCAGTCAGATGGATTGCACGGCGCGCCGCACATCGCCATCATCTGCACGACTAATCGTCTTGCAGCGATGCGGGCGCGGCGCGCGACCTGCCGCTCAGACGGCGTTGATCCGGTAGATCGGGAAATACGTCTGGATCTTCCCGTTCAGGTAGTCGGACGCGAGCTTCGGCACCTCGTCGAAATCGAAGATCTCGGTCGGTTCCTCGCCGATCCAGCCGCTCGTTTCCTGGAAATCGCGGATCGTGATGCTGTCGTCGTAGCGCCACGCGTGCGTGTGGATGTGCAGGCGGCGGTTGATGCACTCCGTCGCGCGCAGGTTCCACAGGCGCATCCCGGTCTTCCAGCCGACCGTCGTGACGATACCCGTGCGGCCGACCACGCGCATCGTCGCGCGATACAGCGCGCCGCCGAGGTTGTCGAGGAAGATCGCGACGCCGCGGCCGCCGCTCAGCTCCGCGATCGTCTCCGCGAACACCCGCTCCGACTCGCGATAGCTCGCCTGGTACTCCGGATCGGTCTTGTAGCGCTCGTCGTCATACGCGAGGTTCGGGAACTTGCGGCGATCGACCGGCGTGATGCCGAGCTTCGCGAGCTCCTCGAGGCGCCGGTCGTTGCTCGCCGTCATCGCGACGCGAAAACCCTCGCGCTTCGCGAGCTGAAGTTCGGCGAGCGTCGTGCCGCCGCCCCAGCCGAACACCAGGTAGTCGGCCGGATCGACGTCCGGCAGCTGCGAGCGCCAGCACGTCGACGCCACCTTCCAGTTGTCCCACGCGGTGAAGTAGCGGCCGTACGTCGCCCATTGCAGCAGCGAATGACGGCTGTCCGTCGGCACCGCCACGAGGTTGTCGGCGCGCATCTTGGTCCGCTGCGCCATCACGCCGATCGTGCCCGGCGCGTCGTACGCGTAGACGAGCTCGGCGAACCCGTATTCGTCGCGCTTGCCGAACGGCATCACCATGCAGATCTCGCCTTCCTTCAGCGTCTTCACGCCGCTGCCGCGCTCGACGATGCGCACCAGCGCACCGTTGCCGAGCACGATCTTGTCCTCGCGGCGCTGCCGGCAGATGTCGACCGGATTGCGCGACAGCGCGTGGTCGAGGTTCGCCTCCCACGATCCGTACAGCGGCTCGACCAGCACCTCGTCGGCTTCCAGATCGGAGAATTCGAAGGTCTCGCGACGCAGCTCGCCCGCCACGGGCGCCTGCTTCCTGCTCGGTTCCGGTCCTGCGTAGAGAACCCATGCATCGGTCTTGATCATCGTCATGCCTCGGTAAATGACTCTGTTTGAATGGTGCACGCCGAACACACCGCTTCGTTCAGCGCGAATACGCCTGCTTCAGTGCCGCCTCCACGTCGGCCGTCGCGGCGACCTGCCCGAGCTTCGGGAAGATCTGCGTCAGCGCGAAGGTCTGCGCGTCGGTGGACGACGTGCTGACCGCGTCGCTGACGACGACGACGTTGTAGTTGTTCTCGTATGCCTGGCGCGCCGTCGATTCGACGCCGATGTTGGTCGCGATCCCGGTCAGCACGATGTCCGTGATGCCGCGCCGGCGCAGCTGCACGTCGAGGTCGGTGCCGGTGAACGCGCCCCACTGGTGCTTCGTCACGACGATGTCGGACGGCCCGACGCCGAGCGCCGGCGCAAACGCGCTCCATTCGGGGTCGAGATTCGGCGGCGCCGACGGCGCATCCGTCCTGACCTTCAGCGCGACGCCGCCGTCCGGCTGGTAGCTCGTGTGCACGTAGATCACGGGAAGCTTCAACGCGCGGAACGCGGTCGCGAGCTCGACCGTCTTCGCCACGACCTGCGCGCCGGTGTAGGGCACGACCGGCAGCGACACGATGCCGTTCTGCAGATCGATGGCGACCAGGGCGACCGTGCGATTGAGCGTCGGAGTGGACATGTCAAAACCTCACTTCTGTTGGGGGATGGAAGAAGCGGCGGTATCCAGGTGCCGGCTCGACGCTGCGTTGAGCAGCAGCAGCACGCTGATGACCGCCAGGACGATGGCCAGCTCGCGCAGGCCGCGATCGCTCGCCGGATGGCCGAGCGCCAGCCCGACGAGCGCAAACGACAGGCTGCCGCCGACATACTGCGCAGTGCGGTACAGCCCCGAAGCCGTGCCGATCCGGTCGTGCGGCGCGCTCTGGTAGAGCGCGGCCTGGTTGCCGAGATTGTTGAAACCGTTCGGCACGCCGAACACGATAGATAGCAGTACGATCGACCAGACCGGCATCGCGCTGGTAAGCAGGCTCATCACGACGCTGCCGACGCACAGCATCGCGGAACCGATGATCAGCACCGGCCGCGAGCCGTGACGGTGTGCGAGGCGGGTCGCGAGCATCGTCGCCACGGTGCCGATCCCGGCGACCGGCAGCATCACGAGGCCGGCATCGGCGGCGGACAGATGCTTGGCCTCCTGCAGCCACATCGGCAGCGCATAGAAGATCGCGTAGAACACCGCGTAGGTGCCGACGCAACGCAGGTACGTACTCGTGAGCGCACGGTTGTCGCCGAGCATGCGGATGTCGATCAGCGGCGTCGCGGCCCGCCGCTCGTGCCCGACCAGCACCGGGCACAGCACCAGCGTCGCGACGAGCAGCAGCCAGTCGGGATCGTGCGTGACCGATTGCAGGAACAGCAGCAGGCTCGCGAGCGTCAGGACGAACAGCACGACGCCCGGCAGGTCCAGCTCCTTCAGCGTGCCCCGCAGCGTGCGGCGTTGCTGCGCGCCGCGCGGGACGACGTCGGCCGGAATCCACAACCATGCCAGCGCGAACGCCAGCAGCACGATCGGCACGTTGATCCAGAAGATCGCACGCCAGCCGGCGAACTGCACGAGCGCGCCGCCGAGCGGCGGCCCGAACGCGACGGCCACCTGTGCCGCAACCGAGATCGCGCCGAGTCCGCCCGTCGGCGTCGCGCCGTTCGCGTGCCGCTGCGACCACATGCGGATCATCGCCATGCCGGCCGGATACGCGGCCGACGTGCCGATGCCGAGCGCGACGCGCGACGCGATCAGCCACCCGAGCGACGGCGCGAACGGCGCGAGCGCGGATGCGATCAATACGATCGCGAGGCCGATGCAGAAGATCCGCTTCGCGCCGAACCGGTCGGCGAGCCGCCCCATCGTCGGCTGGCCGACGGCCGTCGCGAGATAAAGGCCCGACACGAGCCACATGGTGTCGATGCGTTCCTGCCCGTGCGGGTTGAACGCCTGCTGGATGCTGACGAGCGCGACCGCGATCATCGACGAGTTCAGCGCGTTGAGCAGCGTGCCGAGCACGATGGGGCCCACCAGCCTGGCCGGCAGGCGCGGGCCCGCCGCACGCGCATTGCCGCCTGCCGGCGTGACACCGGAAGGCGGGGCTGGCACTTTGGCAGGTCGATCGCGGTTCGTTGTCATGGCATCGTCACAGGGTGGTTTCGCATCGCTCGATCAAATTCGAACGTGCGTTCACCTTACCGTTACGATTGCCGTGAATGAAATGGATTGTTGCGATGCACACATTCGTCGCTTGAATGCAGATCGCGAATCTGACGATCGAGCGCGTCCCCTGCGAGCCGGGAATGAAATCGTCAAACGCCCGGCATTCCTTGCTGGACGGTCATACTCCCGGATCGCGATGAATTTTTTAGATGGAGTACGAAGCGATTTTCTCCGTGCACTCCCTGCGGATGACGATCGTTTTATGCGGCAGCGCAACGGGAATCCAGAGCGGTGGCTCTAGACCGGCACCGCACTCGCGAGTGCGGGGTAATCGACGTCGTTGCGCCCTGCGCCCGCACGATGAGATCCTGACGCGTTCGAGACTGACGCGACCGCATGGCCGATTGCCGTCACGACAGCGCGCCGGCGCCTCCGGAACGGTTCCTCGATGAAGCGCGTATCGACCGCGCCGAAGCACCGACAGGCCACGCCCTGGTGACCGTTATCGACGACGCGCTAAAGAAACCACTCGATGCACGACGATCCGCTCGATCACGGCAGGCGCGACGCCGGACATGCCGGCGTCGCGCGATGCCGCGCTTGCTCCCTGTCATCGATTACACGCCTTGATTCTTCAAGCGGTTCGCGTGCGTGCGGATTACCGCAACCGGATCCTCCACATTCGCGCCGAGCACGCCGAGGATCTGGTTGATCGCATCGGTGTGATTCCAGTGATACGTGCCGAGCACCTGGCCAAACCGCGCGCTGCATTGTGACACGACGCCGTCGTTCGGACCGGCGCTGCGATTGATCATCACCGTGCCGCTGCCGAGGAGTGCCAGCGTCGACGGATCGAGCGCGTTCGCCGGATCGATGGCCCCGCTCACGCTCGTATCGACGGCCCCAGTCACGCCGGCCACCGTCGCTGTCGGCTGGATCGCGGTGCCGCCCCACGAATAAAGCAGGTGCGTATTGCCGCCGACAGTCTCGGTCGACGCGCCGGTTTGACACGAGCCCGGCGCACCGAGCCCTGCGCTCGGGAATTTCTGGTTGTATGCGGCGGCCTTTGCCGTCGTCAGCACCGACAACGCCTGAATCGCATTCTGGTTCGTATTGAAGTTGCTGCTCGTCAACGTGCCGAGCGCATTCGCGAATGCGCCGAGCACGGTCGACGACAGGCCGGTCGGGTCCGTCTGCAACAGTTGCTGGACGAAGTCCGCGAATTGCGAGCCCCAGTGCGGCGTACTGATCGTCGTCACCGATGCGACCAGTTCCGGCGCAACGGACGCAACATAACGCGATGTCAGGCCGCCCTGGCTATGGCCGATCAGATTCACTTTCTGCGCGCCCGTCGCCGCGAGCACCTGCTTCACGAACGCAAGCAATTGCTCGCCACGCCCGTTCGGGCCATCGTCGCTCTGGAAGCCGGACAGATTGGCAACGTATACCGCCGCGCCGTGCGCCTGCAGGTCCTCCGGAATGCGATACCAGTACTCGACGACGCCACCGTACTTGTCGGTGCCGGTCAGCCCGTGCACGAGAATGATCGGGTACCGGGTCGCCGCATAGTCGTCAACGGCGGTCGTCGCGGCGGTAGCAGCCTGCGCGCCGGCCAGCGACAGAATGGTTCCGACACTCGCGGCCGAGGCCGCGTTCATTGCGATTGCCACCACGGTCGCCACTGCTTTCGCTCGTATCGATCTGCTCATCTTTCTCTCCATTTTTTACGTGCATATCAGTTGCTCGAGGATGAGGATGCGGAAATCGCTGATGCAGCGACGCTTCCGGCACTGAAGCGTCGCCCGCGCGCGGGATGTCGGCCGTACCGACTCGACGGCTTGGCGCGACGGTTTGGCCCGACGTGCTCCGACGCCGGAAAACGAATAAAAACGAACACAAACGAACGTTTTCGCACCAGCACGCGAAGTGAATCACGTTCAACAACGCTGTGCAGGCAGTTAGACAGGGCCCTCCAGTCAGTTGACAACGGGTGCATCAACCGCTAAATCCACCGATCTTCCTCGACGTCTTGTGATCCCGCCGTGACGGCTTTGCACCGGCACGTCGCCCACCCGACGTGCCTTATCGAGTTGCCGTCATGGAGCAATGGTCATCGAGGATGCAAAGGAGACCAAACGATCATGTGGAAGAACCCGCATTGCGCGGGTGGAACCGGTTTTCAGTGTCGGCAGCACGGTTGGTCTTGGGGCTTTGCAGGCCAGTCGGATGGGCGCATACGCCCGACTGACGGGCGCATTCGGCAGGCGGTGTCTCGCAGAACGAGCGCACCCGATCGCGGCCTGCGTGCGGCGAATCAACGTGGAGAGGAAGCGCCGCGCTGACGTCTGCTTCGTGGTGTGCGTCGCGCGCTGCCGTACGGTGCCAGGCCCGGGGCGTCATTCAGCATCCACGTCGCGAAAGCCTGCAACGGCCCCTGGGCCAGTTCGATCGGTTCGGGCAGGACGAGGCAGAAGTTTTTCGTGACGGACCTGCCCGCCGGCCAGGGTGCGACCAGCCGCCCCTGCTCGAGCTCCGCGTCGACGTAAAGACGCGGCACCAGCGCGACACCCAGGCCCGCGAGCGCCGCTTCGATCAGCATCGAATGGAGATCGTAGCGCGCGCCAACCGCCGAATTGCCCAGCACGATGCCGGACTCCTGCGCATAGGCTTGCCACGCGTCCGGGTTCTGCCGCCGGTGAAGGCGTGGCAGTGCATCCAGCGACGGGTTCGCCCCGGTGCCCGCCAGCAACGCCGGACTGCACACGGGCACCAGCACTTCCTCCAGCAGCGGATGCAGATGCATCCCCGCCCATGCCGGATGCTCGAAATGGATGGCGGCATCGAAACCGCTCCCGGCCAGCAGGAACGGTTCCATGCGCTCGGCGATATGCACCGTGACGTTCGGATGCCGGTCCTGAAAGTGTTTCAGCCGGGGGATCAGCCAGCGCGTGGCGAAGGTCGGAATGGCGGCGATATCGATGCTCGCGCCTTCGACGGGCTGCCCCATCAGGTACAGGCTGTCCCGTTCCAGCCGGTCCAGAATCTCGCGAACCTGCACCGCGTACCGCGCACCGTTCGGTGCCAGCCGTACCCGGTTGCCGATCCGCTCGAACAGCGTGACACCCAGGAACGCCTCCAGCCGGGCGATCTGACGGCTGACGGCGCCCTCGGTTCGCGCGAGTTCATCAGCGGCTCGGGCAAAGCTGCCGTGTCGGGCCGCGGCTTCGAACGCCTGCAGCGCGGAATTGCTCGGGATCTTGCGGGGCATGCGTGGCTCGCCGGTCAGGGTGGGTTCGACGTCAGCTTGATCAAATATCACTGAAGGCTGACTTTATTTCGTTTTATGGGCTGCAAATGCGAGCTTAGCATTACGTTACCGCACTGACCATCAAGCGCTCGCTGACGGAAGTGCACCCTGTTCAAAGGACGATCCGATGATCTACACCGTGGAATGCAGCTTCGCCGACGTCGACAGCGAAGCCGAATGGAACGACTTCTACAGCCTTGAAAAGCTGCCTGCCCTGATCTCGGTGACGGGGTTTCACACGTCGCAGCGGTTCAAGGCGATCGGCAGCGGTTGCCCCGTCTATCTGGCGATTCACACGATCGACGGTCTCGATGTCCTGACCGGCGACGAATATCGCCGGAAAGGCGGCGGCAATTTTGCGAAGTGGCAGCAGCACATCACCGACTGGCATCGCAATCTCTATGGCGCTATCGGATTGGCCCCGGCGGTGGAGGAAAGCGAATACCTCGCGCTGTGCGCCGGCGGCCCTGATCCGCTGATCCGGTTGGGCCTCGACCCGCTGGCCATGCAAGCGGTCGCGCTGGAGCAGTTTCCGGCACGACGCTGGCTCGCCGTCGTGCCGCGCAACAGCACGCTGCTTGTCGACGAACGCGCGGAAGGCGTTCACCTTTACGCGCCGATGACGGAGCAACTGACGAGCGCACGCGCCCTTTCAACCGCCCAGGAGTAAGCCCACGATGCCGAACGTCACTTTCTCGATCGATGCACAGCGGATGCCCGCTGACGAAAATCTTGCCGAGCTGTCGCGCGACTGCGTCGAGCTCTGTACGCATGTGCTCGGCGCAGAACTCAAGAACGTCCACATCATTTTTCAGCCGGTTCTGCACGGGCACGGGCATCCTGTCTACGCGGACATTCGGTATCGCGCCGGGGCGCCCCGCACGTCGGCGGTCATGGACCGGTTCATGGAAGCGCTGGATCGTGCGATCGTTCAGCGCACCGGCCTCACCGCGCGCATCCGGTGTTTTGGTTACACCGCGTCGAACATTCACGCCCGCAACTAGCCCACCATTCGCCGATCCGGAGAAGCACGATGGCCACGCTTACCTTTCCCGGCCAGCAAGTCGGGGATTTCACGATTACCGCCATCAGCGATGGCTACCTCACCGCGAGTCTCGACTTTCTGTCGAATATCGATCCGGCCGACGCGTCGAACATGCAACGTGACGCCGGACAGAAAGAGCCAGAAGCCGTACACATCAATTGCTACGTCGTACGCGGCGCGGGCCGCACCGTGCTCATCGATGCCGGGGCGGGCGGGTTCAGGCAATGGGGCGGCCAACTCAAGACGAACCTGGCGCTGGCCGGTATCGAGCCCGCCGCGATCGACACCATCCTGCTGACCCACGCGCATCCCGATCATGTCGGGGGGCTCGTGAACGGTGCCGGAGAGATCGCGTTCCCGAATGCGGAACTGGTCGTGCATCGACGCGAGGTCGGGTTCTGGCAGGACGACGCGAATCTGAGTCGCGCCAGCGAACGCGCACGCGGAAATTTCCTGGTGGCGCGTCGCGTATTCGATGCTTATGGCGACCGGCTTCGTCTTTTCGACAGCGGACAAGTGCTCCCCGGCATCGACGCACTGCCGATACCGGGGCACACCGATGGACACACCGGATATGTGCTCGAATCCCGCGATCAGGGGCTTCTTGTGTGGGGAGACGTGGTTCATTTCCCGCATATCCAGATTCAGCGACCGGAGGTGTCGATTGCCTTCGATCACGATGCGTCGTTGGCCGCCGCTACGCGGTCACGGCTTCTGGATCAGGTCAGTTCGGAGGGGCTGTTGATCGCCGGCATGCATCTGGGGGAACGCGGGTTCGCACGCATCGAGCGAACGAATGGGGGATACCGTTTGCGTTATGAGCGCGAGGAATGAAGCAGACGGCCTCCAGATACCGGCCACTCGTTGCGATCGCGCGGACATCCGCATCGCGACCGCTGCGCGTCCGACCTTCGCGCACGCCTGCTTCACATGTCACTCGCCGCCAGCGAGACCACACATGAAGCGTGCGAACGGGCATTGCCCCCGCCAAACGCCGAGCCGCGTTATCCCCCCCGTTTGAACCGAGTGGCGCTTTTTGAGGGTTATACGACCTTTGCGCCATACGCCTCGCGTTCCATACTGCACGTGGAAGATCGAGCCGGAAAAGGCACACAAACGCAATTGCGTTTGAAGCCTTCGGCCCGATCAATCACGACGTAAAAATGGAGCAGAAGATGAGGCTTAAAGACAAGTCAGCATTAATCACCGGTGGTACCAGCGGCATCGGCCTCGCAACCGCGAAGCTGTTCATTGCGGAAGGCGCCCGCGTAGCGGTGACGGGCCGCGACGAGACGGTGTTCGAGCGCGTGAAGGCCGAGCTTGGCGAGCATGCGCTCGTTCTCAAGGGCGACGTCCGTTCGCTCGACGACATGCGGGCGATTGCCGCCGAGGTCAAGGAGACGTTCGGCGGCCTGGATGTCGTATTCGCGAACGCGGGCTGGGCGTTCCCGTCCGCGGTCAACGACATCGACGACGCGCTCTATGGCGAGATCATGGACATCAACGTCAAGGGCGTGGTGTTCACGCTTCAGGCGGTGCTGCCGGACCTGCGGCCAGGCGCCTCGTTCATTCTCAATACATCGTTCGTCGCGCAGACCGGCAAGCACGGCATCTCGTTGACCGCGGCAGCGAAAGCCGCCGTGCGATCGCTCGCCCGCAGCTGGTCCTACGAGTTTCTCGACCGCAAGATCCGCTTCAACGCGATCGCGCCCGGTGTGATCGACACGCCGCTGCTCACCAAGTGGGGCATGCCCGAAGAATGGGTTCGCGACCGCAAGGCCGAATTCGCCGAATCCATTCCGGTGGGCCGCATGGGCAACGCCACGGACATCGCGTACGCGGCGCTCTATCTCGCCAGCGACGAATCGTCGTATGTCGTCGGCACCGAACTGGTCGTCGATGGCGGCGCGTCGCAGCTTTAAGCCTGCGGCGCGCGATGCCTGAGCCCTGCAAATCATGCGGGCTCATCCCCATCCCGATCTCACGTCCGCCACGCCGTTCGTCGCGGCGGCCATTCAATCCGGCCCAATCTGGTTGCGCTCGCAGAGGGGCCGAAGTGCAAGGAGAAACGATCTTGACCGACCGTAGCGAAGACAATGCTTCCGGAACACCGCTCACGAGAGCGGGCCGTTCGCGCCGCGATGCCCTCAAGCTGGGGGGCGCCGCCACCCTCGGCGCCATCCTGGGCGGCAGCGCGTTGCTCGCGCACACCACCCCTGCTCTTGCGCAGGCCGGCAGCAAGGGCGAACTTGCTCCGAATGAACCGCTCAACATCCTGATCGTCAATTACGACGGCGGGACGCTGCTCGACTTCGCCGGCCCCAGCGAGATCTTCCATCGGCTGCCGAATACGAACGTTCGCTACGCGAGCCTCGATGGCGGCAACGTGACGCTCGAATTCGGCGTCGTGTACGGCAAGACCGAGCGGCTGGCCGACATCGACAAGACGGACGTGATTCTGGTCCCCGGCGGGTCCGATTTGACGGCGCCGATGCGACCCGCGTACCAGGCGCAGATCCGGCGCCTGGCGGAAAGCGCCAGGCACGTTACGTCGGTCTGCAACGGATCGCTCGTGCTCGCTGCAACGGGCGTGCTCAAGGGCAAGCGAAGCGCGTGCCATTGGGCCTTCGTCAACAAGCTGGCCGAATATGGCGCGATTCCCGTTCCCGACCGCTTCGTGGAAGACGACAACGGCCGGTTCATGAGCGGCGGCGGCGTGACGGCGGGCATCGACTTCGCGCTTCGCGTGGCGGAGAAGCTGCGCGGCCGACAGGCGGCCGAATTCACGCAACTCGTGATCGAATACGATCCCGCGCCGCCGTTCCACTCCGGCCATCCGAGGGACGCGCGGCCGGAAGTCGTCGCAATGGTCGACAAGGAATTGCCCGGCGCCTCCAGGGGGCTCGCACGCATTCCTGGCGTTCGGTGAAACATGGCTAGGCAATGCGCGCGGGCCGTTTGCAGGCCTCGATGATCGCCGGCTCCGACATTGCCTGCCCGCCCTGACAATTTTCGCAGTCCTCTCAATTCGAGCTATAACCGGAAATCACCCGATGCAACAGAATCGTACTTTCGCTACCGCACTTGCAGCAGCCTGCGTCACCTTTTTCGCGTTTGCAACGCCGGCATCTGCCGGTGGTTCGCAACATCCGCCCGAAGCGGCCATCAAAGCCGAGAATGCACGATGGGCGGATGCCTTCGCGCGAGGAGACTACGAATCAATCGGTCGCCTCTATACCCGCGACGGCACACTCTTGCCGCCCGGCGGCGACAAGGTAACGGGGGGCCGCGCGATCACCGAATACCTCACCAAAGGGTATGGCGGATCGAAGCCTGTCACCGTATCGTTCAGCAACTACGAGTTCTACGGCAACGACCGGGTCGTGACCGAGGTTTCGGATACGGAGATCCATGACCACGACGGAAAGCTCAAATACCGCGGCAAGCAGACGCTCATCTTCCTGAAGCAGGGCGGCGCGTGGAAGCTGCATCGCGACATGTGGAACGATTACGGTCCGCTGCCGACGAATGACCATTGAGCATCCGGCGAAACGGATCATGACCTGCCCGCAGCACGACTAATCCGTTAGACGGACATTCATGGGCAGTGCGCTGATCGGCTGGCAGCCGATCAGCGCGCGCCGTTCGATCGGCTCTCGCGTCGAATCGCTTGCGGCGGGTGCCCATGCAGTTTGATGAAGGCCCTGCGCATCCGCTCCGGATCGGTGAACCCCACCGCCAGCGCAATCTGTTCGATCGGTTCGCTACCACTCTGCAGGCGCAGCCGCGCCGCCTCGACTCGCAGGCGCTCGACCGCCTTCGCAGGTGTTTCACCGGTTTCCCGGCGAAATGCGCGTCCGAACTGCCGCACACTCAATCGTGCGGCATCGGCGAGCCGTTCGACGGGCAACGCTTCGGCCAGGTGCTCCCGGGCAAAATTCAGCGCGATGCGGATCCGGTCCGATTCCGGCTCCATCTGCGACATCGCCGAGAATTGGGACTGGCCGCCCGGTCGGCGATACGGAACGACCAGATACCTGGAGACAGCGCGCGCAATCTCCGCACCCATATCCCGTTCAATCATGCCGAGCGCCAGGTCGATTCCGGAGGCGATGCCCGCCGACGTCCAGATGCGGCCCTCCTCGATATAGATACTGTCGCCTTCGACCCGGGTGCGCGGGAAGCGCGACTGCAACTGAGCCGCGTACAGCCAGTGCGTCGTGGCTCTCACGCCGTCCAGCAAGCCGGTTTCCGCCAGCAGAAACGCCCCCGTACACACGCTTGCCACCCGCGAGGCCCGGGCGCCGAGTTTCCTGGCAGCGGCGATGTTCTCCGGAGCCCGCATCGGCTCGATCTCCCCGCCCACGAAAATGACGGTGTCGAACGTGCGCCGTCCGATCGGCCGCGTTTCGATCGAAACGCCCGTATTGCCGGGAACCGGGCCGCCGGACTGCGAGATGACCTGGAGGTCGTACGGCGTGTGGCCCGCCACGGTGGCCACCTGATTGAAGGCCGACAGCGGCCCACCCAGATCGAGCACATCGTAGCCACGGCAAACGAAGAATCCGATTCGATGCATGACGAAGTCGTTAACTGAAAACCCGGAAAGTCGCATTTTATCCGGAACCCTCAAATAACGACATTCCGCCTGAAACGAGGGAAAAACGTCCTTTACGCGCTGATCGATTGTCCGTATGTCCAATCGCCGACATCGGCTCGGCCGGGACAGGAGCGCGGCCCACGTCACGCCGTATTCACGCTCCGCCACTACATCGGCGACACACGACGCACGCCAGCCAAATTTTGCTTTGATATACTTCGCCGCCCCATTCTTCACGTTCCCGCGGACTTATGACTGCCGCACAGTCGGACAACGCATCATCTGATTTCATGCCGGCCGACCTCAGGCAAAGCGTCGTCACGCAGACGTTGCCGCACTCACAGGTCAGCATCAGTCGGCTGAAGACATCTCGCAGGGATATCGGCCGAACCGCGCCATACGAACTTGAAGACGCCGATCTCGTCGTGTTGCAATTGCGCGCGTTCGGCGAACAGGAATTGTGGCTTGACGGACGTGTCGCTCGTTTCGTCCCTTATCAAGCAGGAACCGTCACGATCCATGACCTCGATCGCAGATGGGTTTCCGACCTGAAGGGAACGTTCGACTGCATCCATTTTCACCTCCCCCGCCGAACGCTGGAGGAGACAGTCGATGAACTCGGGGGCAGGCAGCGGCCACAGCTTTACCTGCCGCCGCATTTGAGCAAGGTGGACCCGATCATTCATCGCCTGGGCCAGGCCCTGCTCCCCGCTTTGGCGCAGCCCGGGCATGCCTCCCGGCTCTTCGTCGACCACGTCGCGCTCGCCTTTCAGACGCATGTCGCGCGCCAGTACGGCGGCGTCAGCGAGCGGCGGGAGAAGTCGACGGGCAAGCTCACGGCGTGGCAGGAGCGAATGGCGAAAGGATTTCTTCTCGAGCACCTGACCGGGAACGTCTCGATTGCCGATGTCGCAAAAGCGTGCGGCCTGTCTCGCGGCTACTTTGTCAAAGCCTTTCATCAGACGACCGGGTTGCCGCCCCATCGCTGGCTGATCAATCAGCGCATCGAGCGCGCAATCACGTACATGCGCACGTCATCCATGCCGCTGCACATGATCTCGGATATCTGCGGCTTCGCGGATCAGAGCCACTTCACCAGAACATTTACGCGCGTCACCGGCGTGTCACCGCGTCGTTGGCGCGCGGACAACATCTGAGGCCTCCGCGATACTCATCGCATCCCCGCCCGGGCATCCTGCCCGGCACGCACGCTGCCCGTTCGGGCAAAATCGGAAACCTTCAGCGAAACCGTATCGGCTTTCGCATTCGAGCGCGTCTTCCGGGCGACTGCCAGGATCGAGGCCAGATGCTCGTAAAAGCATTCGAGCTGTCGCGCATCGGATGCCAGTCGCTCGAGGTCGCATGCCTTCTCGAGAATCAACCGGGAAACATGAAAGCGCTGAAGCCCGCGGCCGACCCGAGCCTGAAACACGACGCCATCGCTGCTATGCGGTACCCCCGCCCACACAAGCGAACTGCGGTCCATGAAGCCTCCGAACATTCTTAATCGTCACATCAATATGCCAGCCATCGACGACGCTGCATATTTGTATTTCAAAATTGTGGCGCGCCGCACATCGGCATGTTCGCGTCATCCGGATATTGCGCTGCAGCAAAAGTGCCCGTAGACTGGGTTCGCGCATCCGATGTAGTTGCCCTGTAGTCGCCCCATGACGGGAGAGCACGCCATGACGACTTTTTCATCAGCACTGAATCAGGCACCCCCTGCCCTCCACGTGTTCCAGCAGGACGGTGGCTGGCACTGGGGTATCACCGTCCCTCGTCCGACGGGGTCCGGCTTCAAACTGATCGCATTCAGCCACCACATCTTTTCCACTAAAGACACGGCCCAGCACGACGGCGCTCGAGCGTTGGCGTCCATCGTCGCGAATGACGTGCATTGAACCTCGCGGATCGGGCCCCCCATCACGCTTCCCGATTCGGTGGTATCCGACATCCGCAAGCAGGGGAAAACGAAAATCACGGCTGCCGCCGGCAAGGCGATTGCGAACCGAGGGCGCCGAAGAAGCCGCCATCGCGAACACCGCATGACCCGCGATGAACGCAGTGCGATTTTTTATCGCACTACGGCAGATAAGGCGTGATGTTCGTCAGCGCACGGGAAACGTACTCATCCTTCTCCCCGACCGGCGCAACGTAATGAAGTGCACTGCGCGCGGCTTCCTCGCCCTCGAGGCGCGCGATGATCCATGCGGCCAGGTATTGCGAAGCAAAACAGCCGCCTGCCGTTGCGACGTTACCTCGAGCGAAGAACGGCTGATTGAGGACTTCGACGCCTGCCTCGACTACCCACGGTTTGGTCGTGAGGTCCGTACAGGCCGGGACGTTGTCGAGGAAGCCGAGCTTGGCCAGAACCAGCGTGCCCGAACACTGGGCACCGATCAGTTGCCGGGCAGGATCGAGTTTCAACTGCTCCATCAGCGTTGCGTCGTTGACGACATCCCGGGTTCGAATGCCGCTCCCGACGATGACGGCATCCGCCGTGCATGCGTCGGCCAATGTCGACTGCGCCTGTACGGTCACCCCGTTCATCGATGTGACGAAATGCTCCGGGCATGAAAGCGTGACCCGCCAGTCGGGCTTCTTGATGCGATTGAGCACGCCCAGTGCGATGAGGGAATCGAGTTCGTTGAAGCCCTGAAAGGTCAGAATGGCGATGTGCATGGGGTGCCCGTGTCCGAAGTCCGTCGATGCATATTGCCAGATCGCCGACGCGAATGGCCTGGCGTTACGCCGGATTCATCCCGTCGATGCAACCTCCTTGAAGCTGCCGGCGGGCCGCCAGCCATATTCAACGACCGGCGTGACTCGTCCCGACACGTCAAGGCTGCCGCTTGCCACGGCCACCGGCGGGTTTGCCGGCCGGCTTGCGCGATCCCGCAGCCGGCTTGCCCGCCGGTTTGCCGCGCGGTTTCTGCACGCTGAACGGGCTGCCGATCGTGTAATCCGGTTCGTTACCGGCCGGCTTTGCGTGCGCCGCCGCAGGCTTGTGCCTGCTTTCTCCACCTTGCGCTTGCGGGCGCGGCTTTTTACCGGGCACCTGTCTGGCAGCGGGCACCGCTTGCTGCACTTTCGGCTTCTTCGGCTTTTTGGGTTTCTTGATGATCTGACCCGTCGCGCTGGTTTCCGGCACGCGGTGTTCGGCCTCGAAACCCGGCTCTTCTTCACGGCGCAGCGTTTGCCGGATCAGCGCTTCGATCGCGGCCAGTTGCGGCGCTTCGTCGGCACACACCAGGGACACCGCGACGCCGCTGGCGCCCGCGCGCCCGGTACGGCCGATCCGGTGCACATAGTCTTGCGCGACGATCGGCAGATCGACGTTGATCACCAGCGGCAGATCGTCGATATCGAGCCCGCGCGCCGCCACGTCGGTGGCGACCAGCATCTGGACTTCGCCCGTCTTGAAGCGCTCCAGCGCGCGCAAGCGCGCGGGTTGCGGCTTGTCGCCGTGGATGGTGTCGACCGCATAACCGGCTTCGTCCAGCATGGCCGCCAGGTAATCCACGCCGTTGCGCGTCTTGACGAACACCAGCGCATGCTCCCACTTGTTCTCGGCCACGAGGTGCATGAAGAGGTCGGGCTTGTTCCGCTTGTCCACCGGCACCACCCACTGCTTGATCTTGCTGGCCGTGGCGTTGGGCGGGCTGACGCTGATGTTGACCGGGCCGCGCAGAATGCTCGCCGCCATCGTGCGGATCTCGTCGCTAAACGTGGCCGAGAACAGCAGCGTCTGGCGTTGGGCGGGCAACGCGGCAAAAACGGCGTTCAGTTCGCGCGCGAAGCCGAGATCCAGCATGCGGTCGGCTTCGTCCAGCACCAGCGTGTGCACCTGATCGAACTGCACCGCGTTCTGGCGATTCAGATCCAGCAATCGGCCCGGTGTGGCCACGAGCACATCCACGCCCTTGCGCAACTTCATCATCTGCGGGTTGATGCTCACGCCGCCGTAAGCGGCCAGGAATCGCAGGTCGAGGCCCTTGCCGTAAGCGATGAAGCTTTGCAGCACCTGTTCGGCCAGTTCTCGCGTGGGCACCAGCACCAGGACGCGCGCGCGGTTGCTGGACACCGCCGGGCCGTGCTGCACCAGCCGCTGCAACAGCGGCAGCGCGAAACCCGCCGTCTTGCCGGTGCCGGTCTGGGCCCCGGCCATCACGTCCTTGCCGCCGAGCACGGCAGGAATCGCCTTGGCCTGCACCGGCGTAGGAGCCTGGTAATTGAGGTCCTGCAGGTTACGCAGCAAGGGATCGATCAGGCCGAGCGAGGCAAAAGACATGGACGTATTCCGGGCTAAAACCGCAATTCTAGCGGTTGCCGGACGGATCAAGGCCCGCCGCGCCCGGCCGGAAGCCCGCGACGTGGAACGGCACGGCAAACCGGAAGCCGCCACGGGCGTAAAGCAAAAAGCGCTTCCAGCCCCTTTTCCACTTCAAAAGCGCGCTCGCCGCCGGTCGGTCATTTGCCTTTCCATGGCTTCATGGCCCACGGTCAGGCTGCGCCGTGACGGAAAGGCTGATGTATCGCCTCTCTCCGGGTCGGCGACGAACGCTGGCTCGCGACGCTCGATGCTGCCCCGTCACGAAAGCCGGGTGATAAGCTCGATGCCGGCGCGCTGTCGTGCTTCGACTCGCATCGACACACCCATCGACACGCCCGGAACCCTGACCCCACGACCGCAACGAGCCACCCATGCCTCTCGCCCCCTCCGTCCTCTCCGCGTTCACGCCTACCGGCAAGCTGCGCGCGTCGATCAATCTCGGCAACCCGATCCTCGCGAACCGCGACCCGGAAACCGGCGAACCGTTCGGCGTGTCGATCGACCTCGCGCGCGCGTTCGCCGAACGCCTGTCGGCCGAGCTGGAACTCGTGGTGTTCGACACCGCGGCCAAATCGGTGCAGGCGCTGACCGACGAGCGTGCCGATTTCGGTTTCTTCGCGGTCGACCCGCTGCGCGGCGAAACGATCGCGTTCACGGCGCCGTACGTGCTGATCGAGGGGTTCTATCTCGTGCGCGACGCGTCGCCGATCCGCACGAACGCGGACGTCGACCAACCGCACAACCGCGTGACCGTCGGCAAGGGCAGCGCGTACGACCTGTTCCTCACACGCGAGCTGAAGGCCGCGCAGATCGTGCGTGCACCGTCGTCGCAAGCCGTCGTGCAGACCTTCGTCGACCAACAGCTGGAAGTCGCGGCGGGCGTGAAGCAGCAGCTCGAGACCGACGCGGCGAAAACGCCCGGCCTGCGCCTGCTCGACGAACGGTTCATGGTGATCCGGCAGGCAATGGGCGTGCCGAAGAGTCGCGGCGAATCCGCCGCGGCGGCGCTGAATGCGTTCGTCGAGGAAATGAAGGCGTCGGGCTTCGTCGCGGATGCGCTGCGACGGCATGGCATCACCGGCGCATCCGTCGCGCCGCCGGGCTGATCGAAAGCGGCTCGGCAGCATGACCGGCGGCGGCACGCCGCCGCGCGGCGCGTGACCATCAGCGGTTGCCATTCAACGGCAAAGGCGACGGCCCTCAGAACCGGTACGTCGCCCCCACCTGCGCGAATCGCCCGACATACGTATAGAGCGACGAATCGTAGCCGGTCGGCCCCGCCATCCATACCGGATCGAACGGCGGCTTGCGATTGAAGAGGTTGTCGATCCCCGCGTACAGCGTCCAGTGCTTGAATCCCGTGTAGCCGATCATCAGGTTGAACTGGCTGTACGACGCAACGCCATCCGCCATGCCGGGGTACGTGCCCGGCGCGAGAATGGCCTGCGCGTAAGGGCCGACATAGAGCCAGCTCAGGGTCGCGTTCCACTGGTGATGGTTCCAGCTCAGGTCGGTGTTCCCTTTCCAGCGCGGCGAACTGCCGCCGAACGGCTGGTGAAGTGCGCCGTTGTTGCCGGCGTAATCCCTTTCCACGCCGCCAACCGGCATCTTGAAGTGCCACATGTACGCCCAATCGCCGGACAACGTGAAGGTACCGATTTTCGTCGCGACCGTCTGGCGGAACGTGGCCTCGAAACCGTCGGTGTCCAGCGACGACAGATTGCGATACGGCAGCGTGACATAGGCGATGCTTCCGTTGGCATTGCGAACCACCTGAGACGGATCGTTCTGATTGACCACGACCTGCACGTCGTCCGTGCCGATCACGTTGTCGATGTGAATCTTGTACCAGTCGAAACCGATATCGGTCGTACGTGTCGGCGAAAACTGGAAGCCGACGTTATAGTTCTTCGTGCGCTCGGGCTGCAGGCCGCGATTGCCCGCGCGAATTTCCTCGACGATGTTGTACGAACCCGGATTGTTCGGATCTCGCGCGTCCACCACGCCCTGCGAGCCGAACGTCCGCGACGACGTGTTCTCGATCAGCGTCGGCGCACGGAAGCCGCGATTGTACGAACCGTACAACGTGAGTTCCCGCACCGGCTGAAAACGCAGCGCGAACCGCGGCGAAAACGCGCCGCCGAAGTCGCTGTAGTGATCGTAGCGGCCCGACTGGCTGAACGTCAGCGTCTTCAGCAGCGGAATGTCGAGCTGATAGTAGACGGCCGCGACATTCCGCTCGCCGTCGACGGACTGGATCGACGGCGACGTCAGCTGGCCGCTCGCCCAGCCCGCTCCCGTGCCGATGTACTGGCTCTGATGCATGAACTGCGCGCCGAGCCCGAGGCCCACGTTGCCCGTCGGCAGCCTGAACAGGTTCGGGCTCGACAGCGTCGCATCCAGCACGTCGAGCTTCGTGATCGCCTGGTTCGACGTGCTCTGGTAAAGGCCGTTCAGTCCGTTCGGCGTCGCGGACGGGTTGGAGAAATCGAACGTGCCGTTCCGGATGATGTTCGTCAGCGCGCTGGCGCTCATCTGGTTCGAATAGTTCTGCGAGACCGTGTCCTGCGAATGCGCATACGACGCGCTCCAGTCCCAGTCGCCCGCGGACGGCACCGCGAACATTCCCTTCACGCCCGTCGCGGCGCGCCAGTAGTTCGAACTGACATGCACCGACTGCGACGCCGGAAACGCATAGCGCAACTGCGTCGGCACGCCGAACGGATTGTAGGGATTACCGGCCGGCACGACGTTCGATACCAGCGCAACGCTGCCCGTCGCCGGATCGTAGGTCTGCGTGCTGGTCGTCAGGCGGCCGACGCCCCGGTTCGCGACCGTCGTGTTGTTGCTCTCCCACAGATCGGCGAAGGCCTGCATCGCGTCGTCGATCCTGAACTCGCCATGCAGCTTCGCGCTCAGGCGCTCGGTCCACGGCGAGAGCGACGACGCGCCTGCCGTGTTGCGCTGGCAGATCGTGCCGCCTGCGCCGAACGATTGGGAATTCGCGTTGCCGGGTGCGACCTTGCCGCCAAACGCACAGGGGTCGAGCGGCACGTTGCCGTTCGCTCTCGCCCAGTACGACGTCGACTGGTTGGACAGGCCGCCGGGATAGTTCGAGAAATTCTGGTTCTCCGTCATGTTCCGGTCGGAAGCGAGCACGCCGTTGTTCTTGTAGTAGCTGAGCGCCGCCGTCACGTTGAAGCGATCCGCGTTGATGTCGCCGAAGCCGCCCAGCAAGGCGAACCGGGTCGTGCCCGCGCCGCCGCCGCCGTTCGTCGCACCGCCGTAGCTGCCGGTCAGCTCCAGGCCCCGATAGTTCTTCTTCGTGATGATGTTCACGACACCGGCGACGGCATCGGAGCCGTACTGCGACACCGCGCCCGTCTTGACGATCTCGATCCGGTCGATGATGTTGAGCGGCAGCGTGTTCAGGTCGAAGAACTGATCGGTGCCGTTGGCCGCGTACGCATACGGGGCGGCGCGCTGGCCATCGATGAGTACCAGCGTGTATTTTTCGCTCAGCCCGCGCAACGCGATCCCCGATCCGCCGACCGCGAAGTTGGCCGTCGCGGTCGAGCCGTCCCCCCAGCTGCTCGATGAATTGGCCGTCACGCTGCGCAGATAGTCCGCGACCGTCGTATGGCCGCTGTTCACGATGTCCTTCGCCGTGATCGTCTGGACCTGGTTGAAGCCGACCTTGTCCGCGCTGCGGATCAACGACCCCGTCACTTCGAAACGCTTGACCGTCAGCGCCTCGTGCGCGCCCGATGCCGGCAACGCCGGCGCCGCGGGCACGGCCACTGTCGACGTCGTCGCGTCGGGTGCCGGCTGCGACTGCGCCCATGCGGACGCTCCCGGCACCGCCGTGGACGCGCAGAACCACGCTGCGGCAATCCCCCTCACCACGCTTTGCTTCATCTTTTTTCCCGCCCACAATCGCCGGCCTGGCCGCGCGTATTCTTGAAACGGCATCTGTTTAGAGATACGAATTCATGTTCGAAATGCAGATCGTTCCGGCTCGACGAGGTGTCTGCCACGTTTCGGGCGCCGTGCCCGATTTCACGTCAGCCCGGATCGCATGGACGCCGCACGGGAATCGCCCGCGGCGTCGTGTCGACGCTGCCTGGAAAGCACGCATGCGCGAGCGCGCCCCGCGCGAGCCAGGCCGAGCGCCTGTCGGGCAAGACGACGGATGCCCGGCAACCGCCCGGGCATCCGCCTGCTATTGATGGGAACCCGTCTGCTCGACGATCCGCGAGCGATGCGTATCCGGCGGCCGGTCAGTCGATGGCCACCGCTACCGACTCGCGCGACAGCACGTGATACAGCGCGCCGGCGGCGAGGATGATGGCCGCGAGTGCCAGCATCAGCGTCTGGTAGCCATGCCGGAAATCGTCGACCTGCCGCATCAGGAAGATGGCGAACGCAATGCCGCTCGCGCCGCCCACGTTGTGCACGGTCCACGACGTGCCCATCGCCACGGCCGCCTTTTCGCGCGGCAGCGCACCCAGCGCCACCAGCGTCGAGGGCCCGAGTATCGCGCCCCAGCCGATGCCGAACAGCAGCAGCGGCACGACGAACCAGGCTGCGTCGGGCTGCCCCGCGACGATCGACAGCAGAATCGACGCGACGACGAACAGCGACAGGCCGGTCACGATCACCCGCGACGGGCCGAGCCGTTCGCTGCGGCCGCCGATCCAGGACGACGCGATGGAGAACGTGATGGTCGCCGGCAGCAGATACAGCCCGATGGTGATGTCGCTCTTGTGGAGCTGGGTCGAAAAGAAGATCGGCAGGGTGAGCAGCACGATGCAGTAGAAGAACGCGAGAAAGAACGTCGCGAGCAGCGCGGACAGGAACCTCGGTTCGCGGAAGAAATGAAACTCGACGATCGGGTCGCGCGTGCGCAACTCATGCCAGACGAACAGCGCCAGCGCGACGAGCGACACCGGCAGCAACCAGAGATTGAGCCGGCCGCCGTCGACGGACAGATAGCTGACGAGCGTGGTCAGGCCGACGACCAGCAGCAGGCACCCCGTCACGTCGATGCGCTTGCGCGCCTGCGCCTTGAACTCCGGTATCGCCCAGGCGCAGAGCGCCAGGCTGATCGCGATGAACGGAATGTTGATCAGGAACGCGTCGTGCCAGTCGAGCGCGCCGGCGAACAGGCCGCCGATGATCGGGCCGAGCGCCAGCCCGACGCCGTTGGCGCCGAACAGGATCCCCAGCGCCTTGCCCTGTTCGTTCTCGTCGAACGTATAGCTGACGATCGCGCCCGATACCGTATACAGGATCGCGCAGCCGATGCCCTGCAGGAAGCGGAACCCGACCAGCAGCCAGAACTGATGCGCGATACCCGCCAGCAACGACGCCGCGCCGAAGATCACGAGGCCGACGATCAGCAGCTTCTTGCGGCCCAGGTTGTCGGCCAGCGTCGCAACCGGCACCATGAACGCGGAAAGCGCGACCATGAAGATGGACGTGATCCACTGCGTCGTCTGGATCGGGATCGAAAAGTCGCGGCCGATCGCCGGAAGAATCGTGTTGACGACCGTGAGATCGATACATCCCAGGAAGCTCGCGATACAGATGCCGGTCAGCCCGGCGTATTTCCGAACCTTGCTCGATGAATTAGTCATGCGCCAGTGCCTCGGTTTCCTCGTCTGCGTGCGACTGCGATTTTTTCTTGAACTTGACCGCCAGCCAGTTGGCGCGGGCATCGCTCCCGTTCTGCACGAAAATCTCGCGGGTCTTGCTCATCGCGGCGGTCATCTGCTTCGGGTAGATGATGAAATCGATGCCGTCCCGCGCCCACATCGGCATGATGATCGGGCATTCCTCGAGAATGTAGAAGAGCGAGCGATAGAACGCGTCCTCGTGTTCGCGGGTGCCCTGCACGAGCCCGTTGCGCTCCGCGAACACGCCGATGGTGTCGTTGATCGCGTAACGGTATTCTGGATTCGAGTAGTACTCGTTCGTGATCAGATGGTAGTACTGCGAATAGTCGTCGCGGCGCAGCAGGTCATCCCATCGCAGGATCTCTCGCCGCATCGACAGCTTCGCGAGGGTTCCCTCGTGGTCCCGCAGCCACGCGTCGCCGCGGTCGCGGCTTTTCTGATAGTTGCTGCGCGCGGAGCCGGTCGCATAGTTGTGGCGCTGCAGCGTATCGGCCACGCCGATCACGCATTGCCCGAACCCCGCCACGTTGATCTTGTCGACGGTCGCCGCCAGCTTTTCGCCTTCGTGATATTCCTTGCCGACGCTGATCAGCAGCAGTGCCGTCTTGCCGACGTACTCGTGCGCCTGAAATTTTCCTTGTGCCTGCAATGAAACCTTGTACATGGTCAGCTCCAGTAAACTAAGGGTTCGGTAACGGATTTGATGCCGACGAAGGCACTCAACGTGACCCGGTCGGCGCCCCGGACAGGGCGAACCGCGTGGATGAAACGCGGATTCAGGAAGATCAGGTCGCCCACCTCCGGCTTGATCACCAGGTCGGGCGCACCCACCTGCTCGCGGCCGATCCCGTAGTGGCGATCGCCCTTGAGCGCTTCGTATTCGCGCGCATCGGGTGCGACGCGCCAGAGTTCCAGCTCGCCGCCGTGCGGCGGCACCTGCAGATAGATGTTGGCCGACAGCTGATACTGCAGCGCCCATCCGGTGCCCGCCGGCAGCGTCCATTCCAGGTTGTCGATGTGCGGCTCGAGATCCACGCCGGGCGTCAGGTAGCGGCACACGCCGACGAAGCACTTGCTCCCGTCCACACTCAGCAGCCGTGCCCCTTCGGGCCACGCGTCGTCGAGCAGCGTGCGGAACCGGTCGACCGGCGACGCCAGCTCGCCGAACAACGTCCGAACGCGCTCGATGTTGGCGCGCGCATGCCGGTGATACGCCTGCCGCACCTCTTCGGATCGCACCTCCGCGTACGCGATGCCGAGCCGGGTAAATTCGGCTGCGTGACCCAGCGCGCCCCGGTCGGGATGGGCGAACAGCTGCTCCTCCGCTCGCCGGACGACCGCCGGCGGCGTGAACGCACGAATGCGTATCGCGAGCGCATTGCCTCTGCACAAATCGAGAATGTGATCGGCGCACAGCGACGTTTCGTCGACGTCGATCACTGCATGGTCAACCTCTGCCGGTCGGTTCATGGCGTGATGGAATGAAGGAGTGAAAGAAGTAAGGGAGCCGCGCGCATCAGAGCAGGTAGCGGGCGCGCAGGTAATAGAAGCCGCCGTTGATGCCGATCGGCGACGACACGATGTCGTACTGCGTGCCCAGGAACTGGTTCTCGGACGGCAGCTTGCTCGGGTACACGTTGAACAGGTTGTTCGCGCCCACCGCGATTTCGAACTTGCGCGTCATCGCATAGCGCAGCTCGACGTCCGTGACGTAGCGCGCCGCGTTCGTGAAATGCGCGAAGCGCGTCGTCGAAAATGCATTCGGGCCGCTCCAGTAGCTCTCTTCGCCGGAGGTCGTGCCGTAACGCGTTTCGTGCAGGCTGAGCGCCCATTTGTCACGGTGCCAGGTGCCGCCGACGATGATCTTGTTCTTCGGCGTCGACGACGTGATGTAGCCGACCTGCTGCGCGTTCAACAGCGTGTTGCCGTTGGTGTCGCGGCCCACGCTCGTCACGCTCGTCGTGTTGAAGTTGATGCCGAGATCCCAGTCGACGCTCCCCCACCTCGCGAAGTTGCTGTGATACGTGGCCAGGATGTCGAGGCCGCGCGTGCGCGTATTCACGCCGTTCGTGAAATAGTTCGCCGTCACCGACGGCAAGCCCGCCGGCAACGTGATGCCGGCCTGCGTCAGCGCATCGATCGCGGCTTGTCCGCTATAGGTGCCGCCCTGCACGATCCGGTCGCGGATGTTGATCTGGTACGCGTCGATCGTCACGTTCAGGTTCGGCAGCGGGTTGAGCACGAGCCCGATATCGAAGTTGGTCGACTTCTCGGGCTTGAGCGGCGTCGCGCCGAGGTTGCGTGCGGCCTGCGAGTTCGGAGCCAGTTGCCCGTAGGCGGAAAGCGGCGAGATGTTCAGGTTCGTGAAGTACTGTTGGGCGAGCGACGGCGCGCGAAAGCCGGTGCCGACGCTTCCGCGGACCGCGATGCGCGGCGTGATGTCGTAGCGCGTCGAGACCTTGCCGTTGGTCGTGCTGCCGACGTCGTTGTAATGCTCGAAGCGCCCCGCGAGATCCACCTGCCAGTTCGGCGCGAGCCGGGTGGCGAGATCGATGTAGGTGCCGAGCACCTCGCGCGATTTCGACAGCGCACTGAGCGGCGACAGGCCCGGCAACGCCTGGCTGCCCGCGCCGTAGGTCGACGCGGGATCGCCCGCGCCGACCGTGTAGCTTTCGTGGCGATGCTCGGCGCCGACCGACACGTTGAGCGGCGCGGGCAGCAGCGGCAGGTGGAATGCACGCGACAGGTCCAGGTTGTTGGTCCACTGCGTGTTCGTGAAGGTCGACAGGCGGAAGCCGGTCGGCGTCGATCCGGTCGCGGCGAACAGGCTCGTATTCGCCGAATTGACCATGCCGATGCCGATGTTGTCACGGCCGTAGGTCGAACTGATGTCCCATGCCCAGCCGAGCAGCCGGTCGCCTTTCACGCCCGCGGTCAGCGAAAAGTCGTTTTCGTTGATCGTTTCCTGCGGCGTGAAGCCGTTCGGATAGAGCGCGGGCAGGACCGACGGCAACCGGAAATTCTGGTAGCTGCCGCCGCTCCGGTGCGCATACGTGCCGAAGCCGTACAGCTTCGCGCCGCCTTCGAGCAGGTAACCCGCGTTGAAGGCGATCGATTCCCGCGTGCTGGAAGGCGACCCGAGAATCAGGTTGTCGTTCCGGCCGGTTCGCGGATCGGCGTCGGTTCGCACCGTATGATTCTGCCGGTTGTATTCGGCGCTCAGGTCGACATAACCGGTATCGCCGAGCCTCAGCCCGATGGTGGCCGCATTGTTCTGCGCGAGGCCGTCGCCCTGATAGGTCTGGCCGGTCGTGTTCGACACCTCGCCGCCCTGGTAATTCGACTTGAGGATGACGTTGATCACGCCGGCAATTGCATCCGAGCCGTATTGCGCGGATGCGCCGTCACGGAGAATCTCGACATGATCGATCGCCGTGACCGGGATCAGGTCGACGTCGACACCGGTCGATCCTTGCTGCGGCCCGCGGTTCAGCGACACGTTCGCGGTCGAATGGCGGCGCTTGCCGTTCACGAGCACCAGCACGTAATCGGGGCTCAGCCCGTGCAGCGTCAGCGCGCTGGTCAGGTTGCCCGCATCGCCGCGCATCGCCTGGCGCGCGATCGACGGCGAGAGCTGGACGAGTGCATCGCGCAGGTTGCCCTGCCCGGTGCGCCGCAGCGCGTCGCCGCTGATCACTTCCACCGGGGCGGCTGCATCGCGCACCTTCCGCGCGCTTTCACGCGTGCCGGTCGTGACGACGACGTCCTGAACGGTGACGACGACGTCCCGGGTATCGCCGGCAGGCGCCGGTTCCGGCTTCGTGCCCTGTGCCCACGCGGCGCTGCCGGCGGTAATCCAGCAGGCGGCCAGCGCCAGCGAGCGGCAACGGGGGATCCTCACGCGCGCAATGTCGTTTCTCTGATAAACCACTTCAAGGCCCTCATTTCAGCGCACCGCGAAGTGTCGTTTCATTCTCGCGTCACGCTTCTCGTTTGTTTTGATATCAGTGCGTGACGAATCATCCTCCTGGTGTAATAGTTTGTTAAATAACAAATATGCATTTTCATTTATCGATTCATCCGACAATTGCCGGCCTTGCGCACGATTACGCAATCACGCAGAAAATGTTGCGATTGCGTGGCGAATGGAAATGGCACCCGTTAAATCTGTGGATATTGACGATGCCCGATTTGAATAATGAAAATGAATATGCGCACGTTTGTGAAATATCGATTTCGCTCGACAAGCTGCGCATTGCATGTTCGAACCGATGGGCCGGAAAGTATCGTGACGATGTCGACATCATTGCGATGGCGGAACGATCGCAGCCCGGCGGCCCTGCTCCGCTTCGAGCAGTCTTCGCTGATGGGGTGGCCGGCTTAGGAGGAACGCGTCGGTTTCTTGATGCGAATGGATGGCCAGTCGCCCGGCGTACTCGCTTGCACCGTGGCAGGTGATCTGCTCGTGCGGAAGCGCCGGGCCTGGACAACACGTTTGCGTCGCCCGGCCGGCGAATACGATTCACGCGGGGTTGCGCGAAGTTGCGTGACAGTGCGGCGATTGCGCATGCAGCGGCACCCGAGAGGATCGCGCGATCGCTTGCGACCCGGCGGGATACGACTCGATCCGCGCTATCGTTCTTTCGAGCCGCTCACTCCATGTACTGCTCGTTGCCGATCAGGCCGATCTTCGTCGCGCCTTCGCGCTGGGCCGAGGCCAGCACTTCGGCCACCGCCTTGTAAGGTGCGGACTTGTCCGGGCGCAGCCGGATCTCGTCCTGGTCGGCCTCGGCCGCCACCACGCGGAACTTCGCGTCCAGCGCGGCCCCGCCGCTCACCGCCGCGCCGTTCCAGTTGACGGCCCCGTCCGCCCCGATGTCGATCTGCACCACCTGGGGCGGATGCGGCGGTGGCGGTGGGTTCCCCACCGGCAGGTTCATCTTCACCGAGTGCATCTGGATCGGGATCGTGATGATCAACATGATCAGCAGCACCAGCATCACGTCGATCAACGGCGTGGTGTTGATGTCCACCATCACGTCCGGCTCGTCCTTGCTCCCTCCGGAGCCTACGTTCATACCCATCGTTCGAACTCCCTAGCCCCCGCGCGCGGGCGGCTGCGTGATGAAGGCGACCTTGACGACCCCGGCCCGCTCGCATGCCGCGACGACCCGGCCGATGTACCGATACGGCGTGGCCTGATCGCCGCGCACGTGGACGTCCGGTTGCGGCGCCTGCGTCGAAATCTCCTTCAGCCGCGACACCAGCGTCGGAAGGTTCACATGCTCGGTGCCCCAGAAAAGGTCGCCCTGCCGGTTCACCGCGATCTCGATGCTTTTCGGCTGGGTCTGCAGCGGCTGTACCCGCTCCGCCGGCAACTGCACCTGGATCGTGTGCGTCACCACCGGGATCGTGATCAGGAAGATGATCAGCAACACCAGCATCACGTCCACGAGCGGCGTCGTGTTGATCGCCGAGATCACCTCGTCGTTGTCGTCACCGCCGACACTGATTGCCATGACGCGCCCCGCTTACGACTGAACCGCCAGCGCCTGCGGCGACTGTGCCGCAGGCGTCGCGATGCGGCCCGCCGCGCGCCTGCCGCCCGCGAGCAACACCGTATGCAGTTGCGCGCCGAAATCGCGCACGCGTTCCATCACGGACTTGTTGCGGCGCACGAGGAAGTTGTAGCCGAGCACGGCCGGCACGGCCACCGCGAGGCCGATCGCGGTCATGATCAGCGCCTCGCCCACCGGGCCGGCGACCTTGTCGATCGACGCCTGGCCCGCGATGCCGATGGCCGTCAGCGCGTGATAGATGCCCCACACCGTGCCGAACAGCCCGACGAACGGCGCGGTGGAGCCCACCGTGCCGAGAAACGCCAGGCCGTCCTGCAGGCGGTTCGACACGCTGGTGATCGAACGCTCGATGTTCAGCTCGATCCAGGTATTGCGGTCGACCGAATCGAGCAATGCGGTGTCGTGGTGTTCGCCCGCCTCGATCGCGTTCTCGGCGATGAAGCGAAACGGCGACGTATCGTCGAGCTGGGCGGCACCCTCGGCCAGCGTCGGCGCATTCCAGACCTGCTCGTCGGCCGACTTCGCGCGGCCGTTCGCGCGCGCCTGCTCGATGAACTTGGTGACCATGACGTACCAGCTGCCGAGCGACATCACCACGAGCAGCCCCAGTACGAAACGCGCGACGAAGTCGCCGTTCGCCCACAGCGCGCCCAGGCCGTACGGGTTCTCGACGGTGGCCGACGTCGCGGGTTCGGGCGGCGGTACCGGGCGCTCCGATCCGTTCGACGCAGCCGGCGCCGCCACGATCGGCGCTGCGCCGGATGCTGTCTCGACCCGTGCCGCAGCCTTCTCCTGGGCAAGCACGGATTGCGGGGCGACCAGCGTGCCGCTCACGCCGGCGGCGATCATCAGGCTTGCCGCCAGCGCGGCCCGAAAATGCTTTCTCATACGCACTCCATATCTATTTCGGATCGATCCGGGAAGCAGGCGGCGTCTGCCGCGTTGCCTTCCCCGTCAGTTCAGGTTGAAGGAAAACGGTACCCGCACACGCACGGATTGCCCCTGGGCGATACAGTTGAAGCGCTTGACCGCGTTGAGCGCCGCGCGATTGAGCACCGGGTCGGCCGGCTGCGCGACCCGCAGGTTCGTGACGCGGCCGTCCGGATCGACGGTGAATTCGACGGTCACGTCACCCGTGATGTTGTTGTCCTGCGCCTCCGCCGGGTAGACGATCGACGACCGGACTTCGTCCGAATTCGGGCAGACCACACCGATCTCGCGATTCACCGGCTTGGCAACCGGCACCGGCGCCGGCGCGGGTGGCGCTTCGTGCACCGGTGCGCTCTGGACCGGCGCGTCCTGGTGCGTGATGGTGGCGGGCGGCGGGGCCTGCACGTGCACCTCGGGCGGCGGCACGAACGGCGGCGGCGGCGCCGTCACCCTCGGCTTCGACACGACCTTTTCGACCGGCTTCGGTGGCGGCGGTGGAGGCGGCGGCTTCACCGGTGCGATGATGCGTGCCTCGATCGGTTGCTGGACGATCTGGACGACCCGCGTCGCGAGACCGTTCACGAGCGCCCAGATCAGGACGAGATGCAGCGCAATGGCGATCGCGATACCGCCGAAGCGACGCACCGGATGCGTCTGCTTGTTGCCGAAGCGGCGCGGGCGGCCGATTGCCGCGAGCCGGGATGGAGAAGCGGTTGTCATGTTCGGTCCAGTTGCAACGAGATCGAAGGGGCGGCGTGCCCGGCGGCATCCGGTCCGTCGCCGACTTCGATCACGTGCGCCGTTCGATGGAATGTCATGTCGATCGCATCAGGCTGCGGCGGGCTCGCGCCGGTCAACCGGCTGCCACCCGAGTGCCGGGGCGATACGCGTGATGAAGTCCTCGAGAATCTGCCGGTAGTTCTCGAACGGCAGGTCGTAAGGCAATTCGAGGCGCAGCTCCCGCACCTGTCCGACCACCGGGTCGGCCAGCAGCCGCTCCACGATCTCGTCCGAGCTGCCGACGAGATCCGGTGCGAACAGCGTGCGCCGCTCGCCCTGCGGCGCCAGCGTGCGGGCATGACGCGCGTCGGCAAATGCGCGATAGCGTTCGCGCTCCTTCGCGCTCGCGCCGTCGGTCGGGACGATCACGCGCCCCAGCGCGATCCGCGGTGCATGAACTTCATGCCAATGGCCGCGATACAGATCCAGTTGCCGCAACTGGGCGTCGATATGGCTATCGGTGCCCTCGCCCGTAGTTATATTGCCGATCAGCAGGTTGAACCCGTTCCTGGCGGCCCATTCGATCGACCGCCTGGAACCGCCCCCGTACCAGAGTCGCCCCGTCAGGCCGGGCGCAAACGGGCTCACGCGCGGCCGAACCCGGCCCGCGGCCGATTCGACGAACGTGTCGTCGTCGCCGAGCCAGTCGCCGGCGAGATTGCGGCGCAGGCGTGCCACACGCGCGTGCGAGAAGTCGACGAGATCCGGATCGGTGTCGAACAGCCGCTCGCCCAGCAGCGCGCCGTGATTCGGTGCGCCCGCGCTGAGCCCGACATTCAGCCGCCCGCGCGAGAGCACGTCGACGGTCGCGAGATCCTCGGCCAGCCGGAATGGATTCTCGTAGCCCATCTGGATGACCGCGGCGCCCAATCCGATCCGGGTCGTGCGCTGGCTCGCCGCCGCGAGAAACGTGGCGGCCGACGAGACGGCGCGCTCGAGGTGGCGTTGCCGCACCCACGCGCTGTCGTAACCGAGCGCTTCGCCCGCGCCGAACAGTTCGAGCGTCTGCTCGAATCCCGCCGCCGCGTCTTCACCGGCGTAATTGCCCGGTGTCAGGAAGGCAATGTGATCAATGCGGACGTTGCTCACTTTCGTATCCTTCGTCATTGGGTCTGTCTGGTGGTACACGCGCCGCGTGCTGTCGGCCCGGGATCTGCCCAATCCGCCTGTCGACAGGCATGGCGCACGACCAGCACGGCACCATCGACCGGAACGCGCGCGTTCACCTCTTTGGCGATCGGTTTTTTATCGGGGATCGAAAAGAGGAAACGAGACATCGAACTCAACCTCGCGAATGGCCGGGCTGACCGGATTCAAACTTTCATGAAAAAGCGTCGAAAAGGCAGGCAATCTCAGATGTCGATTATGGAGAACGTGCGACTGCCCCGTTGCGGTCATTTCTTCTATGAATATGACGCGCGGATCAAAACCGATAGCGCGCACACACATAATGGAATTCGCGATTGATTCAGGCGTGGCCTCGCAAATCCGGGCAGGTGTGTAAGTGGAGCGCTCGACCCGTTGGCCCGCGATAATGCCGGCCCAGGAACCTGGACGATGAAGAAGAGAACCCGATGGTCACACCCGGCGGGGTTCGATGCAAAAGTGCTGCGCTTGCAACGCTAAAGGCGAGCGGACGCTGGCCGGTCTGGCGCAACAGTTCGACGCGCAGCCGAACCCGACCACGGAATGGATGCGACAGCGCGAAAACGCGTGGGGAATGTGTTTTAAGTGACGGGCACGCGATCGAGCGAGCCGCCGACAGACATGACGGCACCGCATGCGGGGATGGCGCCGGTCGACACCAGAAAACGAAGCTCCGATAGCGCGAGGTTTCGCGTATCTGAAGCGGGGTAACGGCGCCACACCGGAGCCATTACCCCACGTCTTGAAAGAAAAGAACCGAGCCCGTTAGCCGGGAGGCAATCCCCCTGGCACCGAGGCTGTCAACACGAAGTGCCGCGCTCACC
The DNA here is from genome assembly GCF_050768715.1 of Burkholderia sp. ZZQ-2. Taxonomy (NCBI): domain Bacteria; kingdom Pseudomonadati; phylum Pseudomonadota; class Betaproteobacteria; order Burkholderiales; family Burkholderiaceae; genus Burkholderia; species Burkholderia sp. ZZQ-2. The sequence goes on from NZ_LDVA01000273.1 coordinate 66,299, forward strand.
CTACCCGCGCTTCGCCCTCGCGCTCGGCTTCCCCTTCGTCCGTGCCCGTTCGCGCGAGCACCGGCTTGAGCGCCTGCCCCGTATGGCTCGCGCTCACCCGCACGAGCGCTTCCGGCGGCGCCGCCGCGACGATCGTGCCGCCGCCCACACCGCCTTCCGGCCCGAGATCGATGATCCAGTCGGCTTCCGCGATCACGTCGAGGTCGTGCTCGATCACGACGACGCTATGCCCCGCATCGACGAGCCGGTGCAGCACGCGAATTAGCTTCGCGACGTCCGCCATGTGCAGGCCGACCGTCGGCTCGTCGAGCACGTACAGCGTGTGCGGCGCCTTCTGGCCGCGCCGCGTGATGTCGTCGCGCACCTTCGTCAGCTCGGTGACGAGCTTGATGCGCTGCGCCTCGCCGCCCGACAACGTCGGCGACGGCTGGCCGAGCGTCAGGTAGCCGAGGCCGACATCCTTCATCAGCTGCAACGGATGCGCGATGTTCGAGATCGGCGCAAAAAACTCCACCGCCTCGTCGATCTCCATCGTCAGCACGTCGCCGATGTTCCGGCCGCGCCACGTGACGGCGAGCGTCTCCGGGTTGAAGCGCTGCCCGTGGCACACGTCGCACGGCACCTTCACGTCGGGCAGGAAGCTCATCCCGATCGTGCGCACGCCTTGCCCTTCGCATGCGGGGCAACGCCCGTCGCCGGTGTTGAACGAGAAGCGCGACGCCGTGTAGCCGCGCGCACGCGCTTCCAGCGTATCGGCGAACAGCTTGCGGATCGTGTCCCACACGCCGATATAGGTGGCCGGACACGAACGCGGCGTCTTGCCGATCGGCGTCTGGTCGACTTCGAGCACGCGGTCGATCTGCTCCCAGCCGCTCAGCGATTCGCAGCCCTGCCACGCATGCGTGACGTTCAGCGACGGCCGCGGCGCACTGCGCGCGAGCACGCTCGAACGACGGTTGGCGGCCGGCGCGTCCTGCTGCGCGGCCTTGCGCGCGCGGCGCGTGGCCGGCGACGACAGCACCGAGCGGCCGACCGCGTCGAGCAGGTTCGTCATCAGCACGTCGCGCGCGAGCGTCGACTTGCCCGAGCCGCTCACGCCCGTGACCGCGACGAGCCGCGCGAGCGGAATGCCGACCGTGACGTCGCGCAGGTTGTGCAGCCGCGCACCGTGCACGGTCAACCAGGCTTCCGGCACGGCCGCGCCGCCCTTCTTGCCCGGCAGGCTCACGCTGCGGCGTGGCTGCAGCGGATGCGTCATCGGCTGCGCGAGCAGGCGGCCCGTCACTGAATCCGGCTGCGCGGCCAGATCGGCGACCGCGCCCTCGGCGACCAGCGTGCCGCCGCGCTTGCCCGCGCCCGGGCCGATGTCGATGATGTGATCGGCGCGGCGGATCGTGTCCTCGTCATGTTCGACGACGACGAGCGTGTTGCCCTTGTCGCCGAGCTTGCGCAGCGCATCCAGCAGGATCTGGTTGTCGCGCGGATGCAGGCCGATCGTCGGTTCGTCGAGCACGTAGCAGACACCCTGCAGGTTGCTGCCGAGTTGCGCGGCGAGCCGGATGCGCTGCGCTTCGCCGCCCGACAGGCTCGGCGCCGCGCGATCGAGGCTCAGGTAGCCGAGCCCGACTTCCTCGAGAAACGCGAGGCGGCTGCCGATCTCGCTGACGATGTCGCGCGCGATCTGCGCGTCGCGCCCCGTCAGTTCCAGCCCGTCGATCCAGCGGCGCGTGTCCGACACCGTCCATTGCGCGACCTCGACGATCGGGTGCGCGTCGAACGTCACCGCCCGCGCGGACGGGTTCAGCCGCGTGCCGTTGCAATCCGGGCACGGCTCGTTGCCGACGCCTTCCGGTTCCTGTTCGTCCGACGGCAGCGTCTGCTCGCGGCCGCGATCGTCCCCGGCGAGCACCGTGTCGTCGTACGCGGCGCGCTGTTCGCGCGTGAGCGTGACGCCGGTGCCGACGCAGGTCGTGCACCAGCCGTGCTTGCTGTTGTACGAGAACATCCGCGGATCCAGCTCCGGGTAGCTCGTGCCGCACACCGGGCACGCGCGCTTGACCGACAGCACCTTGACCGTGCCGACCCGCGCGGTCGAATGATCGTTCTGCATCGCGTCGTGCAGCCCGTCGAGCGGCGCGAGCAGATGCATCACGCCCTTGCCGAGCTCGAGCGTCTCGTCGAGCACGCGTCGCAGTTCGGCTTCGTTGTCGGGCGACACGACGATATCGGCGACCGGCAGCTCGATCGTATGCTCGCGGAAGCGGTCGAGCTTCGGCCATGGATCGACCGGCACGAACTCGCCGTCGACGCGCAGATGCGTGCTGCCGCGCGCCTTCGCCCACTTCGCGAGATCCGTATACACGCCCTTGCGGTTCACGACGAGCGGCGCGAGCAGCCCGACGTGTTCGCCGCGATGATCGCGCAGCAACTGCGCGGCGATCGATTCGACGGATTGCGACGTGACCGGCGTGCCGTCGTGGATGCAATGCTGCAGGCCGAGCTTCACGTACAGCAGCCGCAGGAAGTGCCACACCTCGGACGTGGTCGCGACCGTGCTCTTGCGCCCGCCGCGCGACAGCCGCTGCTCGATCGCGACGGTCGGCGGGATGCCGTAGACCGCGTCGACTTCGGGGCGGCCGGCCGGCTGCACGATCGAGCGCGCATACGCGTTCAGCGATTCGAGGTAACGGCGCTGGCCTTCGTGGAACAGGATGTCGAACGCGAGCGTCGACTTGCCGGAACCCGACACGCCGGTGATCACGTTGAACTTGCCGTGCGGGATGTCGACGTCGAGCGCCTTCAGGTTGTGCTCGCGCGCGTTGACGATCCGCACGACGTCCTCGCCTTCGATCGCACGCCGCTCGCGCGCCGCGTTCAGCACGGCCTGCAGCGGCTTGCCTTCGTCGGCGAGCGCCATGTCGGCATCCATCGCGCGCTCGTACTGCAGCAGCGCCACGCCGGTATGCGATGCGGCGCAGGCTTTCACGTCGTCGGGCGTGCCCGCGCACAGCACGAGGCCGCCGCCGTCGCCGCCTTCCGGGCCGAGATCGATCAGCCAGTCGGCCGCGCGGATCACGTCGAGGTTGTGCTCGATCACGATCAGCGAATGGCCGGCCGCGAGCAGCTTGCCGAACGCCTGCATCAGCTTCGCAATGTCGTCGAAGTGCAGCCCGGTGGTCGGCTCGTCGAACATGAACAGCTTCGCCCGCGCGATGCGCGCCTCTTCCGTGACGACCCGGCGGCCGTTCACGGCCGCCGCCGATTCGGCGAGGAAGCCGGCCAGCTTCAGGCGCTGCGCTTCGCCGCCCGACAGCGTCGGCACCGGCTGGCCGAGCTTCACGTATTCGAGGCCGACGTCGACGATCGGCTGCAGCACGCGCAGCACCTCGGCGTCGGTCGCGAAGAACGCGGCCGCTTCGCTGACGGTGAGATCGAGCACGTCGGCGATGCTCAGCGCGCGGCCGTCGCGCTCGATGCGCACTTCGAGAATCTCCGCGCGGTAGCGGCTGCCGTCGCAGTCCGGGCAGCGCAGGTAGACGTCGCTCAGGAACTGCATCTCGATGTGCTCGAAGCCCGAGCCGCCGCAGGTCGGGCAACGGCCGTCGCCCGAGTTGAAGCTGAACGTGCCGGCGCCGTAGCCGCGTTGCAGCGCGAGCGGCGCCTTCGCGAACAGCTTGCGGATCTCGTCGAACGCGCCGACGTAGCTCGCCGGGTTCGAACGGGTGGTCTTGCCGATCGGCGACTGGTCGACGAACACGACGTCGCCCACCTGGTCGGCGCCCGTGAGGCTGCGGTACGCGCCCGGCGACTCGGTCGCCTTGCCGTGGTGCCGCGCCATCGCCGGATAGAGCACGTCCTGCAGCAGCGTGGACTTGCCGGACCCCGACACGCCCGTCACGCAGACGAGCCGCTGCAGCGGAATCTCGACCGTCACGTCGCGCAGGTTGTGTTCGCTCGCGCCTTCGAGCACGATGCGCGGCGTATTCGCGTCGACCACCCGGCGCGCCCAGTTCGACGCATGCGCGACATGCTTGCGGCCGCCGAGATACTCGCCCGTCAGCGTGTGCGCGGAGCGGATGTCGCCCGGCGTGCCGTCGTAGACGATCGTGCCGCCGCGTTCGCCGGGGCCGGGCCCCATGTCGATCAGGCGATCGGCCGCGAGCATCACCGACGGATCGTGTTCGACCACCACCAGCGTATTGCCCGCGTCGCGCAGCCGCTGCATCGCCTCGACGATCCGCGTGAGATCGCGCGGATGCAGCCCGATGCTCGGTTCGTCGAGCACGAACAGGGTTTTCGTGAGCGACGTGCCGAGCGCCGTCGTCAGGTTGATCCGCTGCACCTCGCCGCCCGACAGCGTGCGGCTCTGCCGGTCGAGCGTCAGGTAGCCGAGCCCGACGTCGCACAGGTATTTCAGGCGCGTGCGCACCTCGGCGAGCAGCAGCTTCAATGCATCGTCGAGCAGCGCGCTCGGCAGGCTGATGTCGTCGAAGAAGCGGCGGATGCGCTCGATCGGCAACAGCATCAGGTCGTGCACGGTCAGGCCCGGCAGCGCCTCGAGCTGCGCGCGGCTCCAGTCGACGCCGCGCGGCATGAAGCGGCCGGCCGGCGCGAGCACGCCGTCGGCGTTCTCTTTCGAGCCGAGCCGCCACTGCAGCGATTCCGTCTTCAGGCGCGCGCCGCCGCACACGTCGCACGGCGTGTAGCTGCGGTATTTCGACAGCAGCACGCGGATATGCATCTTGTACGCTTTCGACTCGAGATAGCCGAAGAAGCGCTTCACGCCGTACCACTGGCTCTGCCACTTGCCGTTCCAGTCCGGCGAACCGTTGACGACCCAGTCGCGCTCGGCGTCCGACAGCTCGGCCCACGGCGTGTCGCGCGGGATGCCGGCTTTCGCCGCATAGCGCATCAGGTCGTCCTGGCACTCCTTCCACGCGGGCGTCTGCATCGGCTTGATCGCGCCGCCGCGCAGCGTCTTGCGCGCGTCGGGAATCACGAGGCCGAGATCGACGCCGATCACGCGGCCGAAGCCGCGGCAGGTTTCGCACGCGCCGTACGCCGAATTGAACGAGAACAGCGCCGCCTGCGGCTCCGCGTAGCGCAGGTCGCTGTCGGGATCGTGAAGCCCGGTGGAGAAGCGCCACACCTGCGGCTCGGCGATCGCGTTTTCCGCTTCCGGCGCCAGCACGTACACGTTCACGCGCCCGCCGCCGCGCTTCAGCGACGCCTCGATCGCCTCGACCACGCGCACCTTGTCGGCCTGCTGCACGCGAAAGCGGTCGGCCACCACGTCGAGCACCTTGCGCGGCCCGGTGGGCGACGCGACCTCGCGCTGCGCCTGCACGCGCGTGTAACCGCTCGCGGACAGCCACTGCGCGACTTCTTCATCGGACGCCGTTTCGGGCAGCTCGACCGGGAACGTGACGACGACGCGCGGATCGTCCGCCTGCGTGCGCGCGACGAGTTCCGCGTAGATCGTCTCCGGCGTGTCGTGCCGCACCTGCCGCGCGGTCTTGCGGTCGAACAGCTCGGCCGCGCGCGCGTACAGCAGCTTCAGGTGATCGTTCAGCTCGGTCATCGTGCCGACGGTCGAGCGCGAACTGCGCACCGGGTTGGTCTGGTCGATCGCGATCGCGGGCGGCACGCCGTCGACCCGCTCGACCTGCGGGCGGTCCATCCGGTCGAGGAACTGCCGCGCGTACGCGCTGAACGTCTCGACGTAGCGCCGCTGGCCTTCCGCGTACAGCGTGTCGAACACGAGACTCGACTTGCCGGAGCCCGACGGGCCGGTGACGACCGTCATCTCGCCGGTGCGCAGGTCGAGATCGAGGTTCTTGAGGTTGTGCTGACGTGCTCCGCGAATGCGGATCAGATTGCTGGATGACAATTTGCCTGCCCGTCTGAATGAGTTAACCAGAGTGCCCGGTGCCGGAACGCTGCGGCGGATGCCCGCAGGCGCGGCGCACGCGCCGCAAGGGTTGCACCTGTGCGGCCCGATTTCGACGGACACTATACTGTATATTCATACAGTTTTCCATGACGACCCTGAGGGCGGCATGGGATGGCGGTGGGGGCCGGGACTGCAACAGGGCGCGATACGGACGCCCGGCCGTCCGACCCGGTTCAGCCAGGCGCGGCCATTCCGCGACAACGCGTTTATACTCCCCGGCCCGGCAATCCGCGTGATACGACAAGGAAAATGAAAGCAAGAGCATTGCTCATCACTTCGCTGGGAGCGTGGGTGTTGACTCAGCCGTCACTCGCCTTCTCGCAAAACATCAACGGGAAAAATCTCTTTATACAGAGATGCGCGATGTGCCATGGCGCAGATATCAAGGGCACCGGGCCATTGGCCAGGAAAAGCAATCCCCCGACGCCTGACCTCACGACTGCCGCGTTCAAAAAGCGGCTCCACGATTATCCAGGCGTCATCGTTTCGTCGGTAATACTTCGCCCGAACGGGGACCTGATTCCGAGAACCTTGAGGGAGAACGGCGTAAAGCTGGCGCCGCACGCCTGGACCGTTCAGGATTTTCGCGACCTGAATCAATACATGAGCGACGTGATTTACAACAGCCGATGATTCCGTGTTGACCGGCTGACCGCTCAGGGTCGTTTCGAGCCGGTAACATACCGCCGACGCGATATCCGGCGGAGGCATCGACCTTCCGAAAATGGTGCCGTTGCCCGGGTCGGACTTCGGCACGCAAGCCGTGTGTTGCGCCATCCTGATTCGACGCACCTGCCCGGGCGCCGCCCATGCGATGATGCGCGCTGATCAACATGAGAAATGGAATGACGACTACCTTCGACGAGGCGACAACGGCGGCGATCGCCGCGTTTGCCCAACTGGATTTCCACACGGCCGTGCAAGCGATGCGCGCCGAAGCCGACTACGACCGCGAAATAGACCAGTGGATCTCGCACTACATCGACGAGCACGGCGGCGGCGCGGACGATGCGGAATACGACGCGTTGCACGCGCAGGCCCAGGCAACCCCGGAATTCGCGCAGTTCGTCGATGCGGCTCGCCGCGAGATCCTGGAATACTTCGACGTAACCGACGATCAACTGGACTGGATGGTCCTGCTGCGCAATGACGACAGCGACGAGCTCTGGGCGGAAGTCAACCGGCAGCGGACCGCGCTGGGAACCGGTGAAGTGCGCGGCGATCTCTGACCCTTGCCTGCCATCCGGATTTCGCGTCGCGCCGGGTGCGTGGCTCGAGTCCGATCAGTCATGAGATGGGCCGGGCATCACGTATCCCGGCCACCCGCTCGCCGCTGCCCTGCTACGCCTTTTTCGCGTAAGCGCCGCACCAGCCTTTCGCATTGACCTGCTTGCCGCCGAAAATGGTGCACGGCGCCGTCGCCGCACCGGTCTTGCCCTGGAAGAACTGGCAGTTCGCGCAGGCCTCGCCCGCCTGAAATTTCGGGAATTTCGCATGGTCGACCCGGCTTGCATCCGTCTTGTAGCCGAGGGCCTGGGCGTTTGCATCGGTTTCCTGCACGGCACCGGCCCCGGCATCTGCCGCGGCCGCGCGGCGCCCAACGGCCAGCGCGGATGCCAGAACGGTGGTGGCAGCGATAAAACGTCGGCGTGAAAACTTCATCTTGCCCTCCTCGATGTTTGCGTGGCCGGATGACCGGCATCCTCCGATGCCGCGAAGCCGCCCGGCGCACAACCGCGGCCCGTCACCGTGCCCGTCGCGCTGCGACACGTTTACCCCCTGCGAAGGAATCAGCGAAAAAACAATTCCCGCATCCCGAACGTGTGATGCGCCTCGGCCGCCATCAGCACCATGAGCACCAGCAGGCACAGCGGCGGCACGAGAATCGCGTACACCAGCGCCAGCCGCTCCCACATCATATGCATGAAGATCGACACGATCAGCCCGGCCTTGGCGATCATCAGCACGACGATCAGTACCCAGCGCAACAGGCCCTGCACGTTGAAATAGTCGACCAGGTACGACAACGTGCTCAGCACGAACAGCAGGCCCCAGATCTTCAGGTAGAGGCCGATCGGATGCTGCTGGCCGTGCGCGGCGTCGGGTCGGTCGGCGGGATCGGTATGGTCCATGGCCTGCCTCACCACAAGTAGAACAGCGCGAAGATGAACACCCACACCAGGTCGACGAAGTGCCAGTACAGGCCGGCGATCTCGACGATCTGGAAGTTGCCGTGTTCGGTGAACCCCGGCTGCAGGATCTTGCGCGCGATCAGCAGCAGGTAGATCACGCCGCAGGTCACGTGAAAGCCGTGGAACCCGGTGATCGTGAAGAAGCACGCGCCGAACTGCGCCGCGCCCAGCGGATTGCCCCACGGGCGGATGCCTTCCCGGAAGATCAGGTTGCTCCATTCGAACGCCTGCAGCGACACGAAGGTGGCGCCCAGCAGCGCGGTCGCCAGCAGCAGCGCGGCGGCGGGCCTCGCGTTGCGCCGGTAGCCGAAGTTGACGGCCATCGCCATGGTGCCGCTGCTGCTGATCAGCGTGAACGTCATGATCGCAATCAGCAGCAACGGCACCTCCACGCCGCCCACGCTGAGCCCGAACACCTTCGCGGTATCGGGCCACGGCGCCGTGGTCGACATGCGCACCGTCATGTAGCCGATCAGGAAACTGCTGAAGACGAAGGTGTCCGACAGCAGGAAGATCCACATCATCGCCTTGCCCCACGGCACCTTGAAGGCTTCGCGATCGGCCGACCAGTCCGTGACGATGCCACGCCAGCCGTCGGGTCGGGCGTCGGCGGACGGCGCATCGACAGGCGGGGCCGCGGGCGAATCGGCGGCGGATCCGGTGGGGGCCGTGGGCGCGGTCATGGCGCGGCTCCATACAGCGGCCCGCAGACGGCGGCGACGATCCCGGGGGTCAGCCACCACATCGCCGCCAGCAGCACGAGCCACACCGCGAGCAGGAAATGCCAGTAGAGCGCGCACAGATCGATGACACGCCGGGCCCGGAACGGGTCCGCGTGCCGGAGCTGCGCGATCGTCACCGCCCACGCCGCCAGCCCGCCCAGCACATGCAATCCGTGCAGGCCGGTGAGCAGGTAGAGGAAGCTGTTCGACGGATTGACCGCAACGGTCTGCCCGCCAGCCGACAGCAAGTGCCAGGCGGTCAGTTGCCCAGCCACGAACACGGCCGCCAGCACGCCGCCGCACACGAGCCATACGGTGCGGTGCAAGGTCAGTTGCCGGGCTCGCTGCATGGCGACGCTGGCCAGCGCCAGCGCGCTGGTGTTCCACCACAGCAGCGCCGGATGCGGGATCGGCTGCCAGTCGGGCTCGCGCATGCGCATCGCATAGGCGAGCAGCAGCAGCGAGAACAACGTCGTCGCGACCGCCATGAAGACGATCAGGCCGGTGCGGCCCGCATTCGGCAAGCCGGGTGGCGCGTCGTGAACGAAGGGGCGCGGCAGCGTGGTCATTCGTGGGCCTCGCCGGGGTGAAGCGCCGGGTGGGCCGGTTCAGGCACCGTCGCGGGCGGCTGGTTTTGCGGCACGAAATCTTCCTCTTGCCCCGGCGGACTGTATTCGTATGCCCAGCGGTAGACGACGGGAAGCGCTGCGCCCCAGTTGCCGTGCGCGGGCGGCGTTTGCGGCGTCTGCCATTCCAGCGTGGTGGCCCGCCACGGGTTGCCGTCGGCGCGCCGGCCGTGCACGAGGCTCCACGCGAGGTTGAACAGGAACAGCAACTGCGCGGCCGCGACGATCAGCGCGACGACGGTGATGAACGTGTTGAGCGTCTGCGCCGAATGCGGGATGAAGCTGTAGCCCTGGTACGCGTAATACCGCCGCGGCATGCCGAGGATGCCGAGATAGTGCATCGGGAAGTAGATCGCATAGGTGCCGACGAAGGTGATCCAGAAGTGCGCGCGCCCGAGCGTGTCGTCGAGCATGCGGCCCGTCACCTTCGGGTACCAGTGGTAGAGGCCGCCGAACACCACCAGAATCGGCGACACGGCCATCACCATATGGAAGTGCGCGACCACGAAATACGTGTTCGACAGCGGGATGTCCACGCTCACGTTGCCGAGGTAGAGCCCGGTCAGCCCGCCCAGCACGAAGGTGCTGATGAAGCCGATGGCGAACAGCATCGGCACGGTCAGGTGGATATCGCCGCGCCACAGCGTCAGCACCCAGTTGTAGACCTTGAGGGCGGTCGGCACGGCGATGATGAGCGTGGTGGTGGCGAAGAAGAAGCCGAAGTACGGATTCATGCCGGCGATGAACATGTGGTGCGCCCAGACCACGAAGCTCAGCGCGCCGATGATGACGATGGCCCACACCATCATCCGGTAGCCGAAGATGCTCTTGCGCGCGTGCGTGCTGATCAGGTCCGATGCGATGCCGAAGGCCGGCAGCGCGACGATGTAGACCTCCGGATGCCCGAAGAACCAGAACAGGTGCTGGAACAGCAGCGGGCTGCCGCCGGCATGCTTGAGCGTCTGCCCCATCGACACCACGGCCGGCACGAAGAAGCTGGTGCCGAGCGTCCTGTCGAACAGCATCATCACCGCCGACACGAACAGCGCCGGAAACGCCAGCAGCGCCATGATGGTCGCGATGAAGATGCCCCATACCGTGAGCGGCATGCGCATCAGCGTCATGCCGCGCGTGCGTGCCTGCAGCGTGGTGGTCACGTAATTCAGGCCGCCCATCGTCGCCGCGACGATGAAGATCGCCAGCGACACGAGCATCAGCACGATGCCCCATTCGACGCCCGGCGTGCCCGGCAGGATGGCCTGCGGCGGATACAGCGTCCAGCCCGCGCCGGTCGGCCCGCCCGGCACGAAGAAGCTCGCCGCCAGCACCAGCACGGCCAGCAGGTAGACCCAGTAGCTCAGCATGTTGAGAAACGGGAACACCATGTCGCGCGCGCCGAGCATCAGCGGGATCAGGTAGTTGCCGAAACCGCCCAGGAACAGCGCCGTCAGCAGGTAGATCACCATGATCATCCCGTGCATCGTGACGAACTGGTAGTAGTGGTTCGCGTCGATGAAGGCGAACTTGCCCGGAAAGCCGAGCTGCAGCCGCATCAGGTCGGACAATACGAGGCCGACCAGCCCGATCGCGATGGCCGTCATCGCATACTGCACCGCGATGACCTTGTGGTCCTGGCTCCAGACATAGCGGGTCCAGAAGCTCTGCGGGGCGTGGTCGGTGTGCGCATAGGTCATGGTTTCTGCTCCGCTATTGCCTGGCCGCGGTACCGGCCGGAGGCGGCCCGCCTTGCGCCTCGATATACGCCACCAGTGCGGACAGTTCCTGGTCGCTCAGGTCGAAGCGCGGCATGATCGGCGAGAACCCCTTCACGACCCGCGCCGCCGGATCGCGGATGAACGCGCGCAGATAGGCTTCGTCCACCTTCGCGGTGCTGCCGTCGGCCATCGTTTCGGTCTTGCCGTAGAGGCCCTTCCAGGTCGGGCCCACGAGCGGGCTGCCGTCCACGGTATGGCAGGCGACGCAGCCCTTGGCCGCCGCGAGCGTCTTGCCCAGTTCGGCGAGCGCGTGCGCGCTGCCGCCGGCAGCGGCGGGGGCTGCCTGCACGCGGGCGAGTTGCTGCCGCGCGAAGGTGGTCTGCTGCGCCAGCCAGCGCGAGAACGCGGCTTCGTCTTCCACGACCACCACGCCACGCATGCCGGAGTGCCCGATCCCGCAGAGCTGCGCGCACAGGATGTCGTAGCGCCCCGCCTTGGTCGGCGTGAACCAGAAGGTGGTCACCATGCCCGGCACCATGTTCATCCGCGCCCGGAACGGCGGAACGTAGAAATCGTGCAGCACGTCGCGCGAGCGCGTCAGCACCTGGACCGGCCGGTTGAGCGGCAGGTGCACCTCGGGCGTCTCGATCAGGTAATTGTCGCGGCCGTTGGGGTCGGCGGGGTTCAGGCCGAACGGGTTGTCGTTGCTGATGTAGCGCACGTCCGTCGTGCCCAGCTTGCCGCCGGGGCCCGCGAAACGGAAGCGCCATTGCCATTGCTGGCCGAGCACTTCCATCTGCAGCACGTTGCGCGGCGGCCGGATGTAGTCCGCGTAGACGAACAGCCCCGGCGCCAGCAACGCCGCCACGCCGACGGCGGTCAGGCCGATCAGCCACCATTCCAGACGCCGGTTGTGCGGCTCGTAGGCCGCGCGATGCCCGCTGCGGTGGCGATAGCGCACCAGTGCGACGACGATGAACAGGTTGATGGCGATGAAGAATGCACCGGTGATGACGAGCGTGATCGTCAGCATGTCGTCCATGCGCACCCAGTTCGACGCGATCGGCGTGATCCACCACGGACTGGCAAAGTGAAACCCCACCGCCAACAGGATGATCAGGACCAGGGCAATCGCAAGGGCCATAGGCCGCCTCGCTGCATATCACTCGCCGGCGCCGCCGACACCGGGTTCCGTGTCTCCCGCGAACGCCGGGTGGTCAGGCTCGGCGCGGCGGGAAACGCGATGTATCAGTCGTCCACGTTCCGCTTGCGCAATCGCTCCAGCCTGCCGTAAGTGATGGCCGCAACCACGCCGAACAACAGGTTGGCCAGCAACGGCCCGGCACCCCGCTCGGAGACGAACCACGGGAACACGGCCGTCATGACGTAGAAGTTCCACCCATACGCGACGATCCCGAACGCCAGCCCGATGGCGGCTTCCATGCCCACGCTCGAATCGAGGCGGAAAGGCGCCATGATCGCGGCGAGCATCACCCCCATGATCGCGCCGAGCACGTAGTGCAGCAGCAGCGCCATCGCGACGATTTCAAGGTTGAATTGCGTCATCTGGCCGAGCGCGCTGCGGCCCATCACCATCGCCGCGATCTTGTGTGTCGGTTGCCACGGGCTCGAGCCGAGCACGAGTGTCGACCAGACGAATTCCAGCGCGATCACCAGCGCACCGCCTGCGAGACCGGCCACGGCGGCGGCGACCCAGTCCGGCGTCCGACGCGCCCAATGGTGCGATTGCATGTGCAGTTCCATACGACCTCCTTGCCGACGCTTCGTCGTCGGCGCTTCGGTTCCGAGGGCGTCACGCGCGTCGGGCCTGCGTCACTCGAGCGATTCGGAAGCAGGGTTGCCTGCGCAACGTGCGAACGCCCCTCTCCGCGCGCGGCCGTGCGCTCGACGAAATGCGTCGATGAACCCGGGTATCGGGCAGGCCGGCTTGCTGTCGCGCGTCAGGGGAAGATCGGTGTCGTGGGCTCGGCGCCTTCCAGGTCCGCCGTCGGAAAGTGCCTGGCGACCATCTCCTCGATTTCCTGCTCTCGCAATGCCGGCACATCGGCCATGATCAGGATCTGGCCTTCCTGTATGGCCTCGCGAAATCGCTGGAGTCGCGCGTTCGGCTCGGCAATGCCGATCATCGCGGCGGTCCACGCCCCGAAACCCGCTCCCGCCAGCGTCAACCCGACAACGGCGCCGCCTGCGATCACGAGTTCCGCCGGGGGAAATACCAGTGCGACGAGGCCGATCAGTGCACCCGCCGCGCCGCCAAGCGCAACGCCGCGCTCGAGCGCATGCACGACATCGCTGCTTTGCAGCAACGATGCTTCGGGCAACTGATCGAGTGTGACGCTGTGATCGGCGAGGACGTGGATATGGCGCCAGATGATACGTGCGCGCAATAGATCGTCGACGATGGCCTTGGCCATCTGCGTATCGGGTACGAGGAAATAAAGGCGTCTCATGTTGGCACCCCTTTGTGCCGTCAACTACTCTTTCCATTCTATGTCAGCAATGGCAACGCAGTAGGTGCGCGTGGGCCAGCGACGGTGCAGCATCCGAAGCCGTTCGGCCCCGAGCGACGCTATCCGCGTTTGCGCAACGGCTCCAGCAAGTCCCGCAGGCCGTTGTGGTCGATTTCATGCATCAGCGCAAGCTGCCGGCCGATTTCGCCGCGCGGGAACCCTTCGCGGGCCAGCCAGTTGAGGTAAGGCCCGGGCAGGTCGGCAATGAGTCGGCCCTTGTACTTTCCAAAGGGCATGGTGACGGTGACGAGATGTTCGAGATCTGGGGTCTGCATGCCGGTATTGTGCACGGCTTTCCGCTCATGTCGCAGGTCTAGCTGACACGCGACGCGGCAAACCCTCCGGCGACAGCCTCGCGGAAACGGGGCGCCGCAAACCGCCCGCGCCCCTTTTCTGGCCTGCTAGACTGAAATTTCCCCCTGCAAACGATGGAGGGAATCATGTTGTCCGTCTACGTCGTGAAGACCGGCGAGCAGTTCCTGTGCACCGCCGAGGATGGCGATATCGGCATGGCACCGGCGGTTGAGGATGCCACGTCGTTTCGTTCGTATGAGGAAGCGGAAATGGCGGCGCACATGCATGCCGACCCCGGATACGAAATCGTCGCCGTCTGCGTGCTCAGACACTGACATGGCGCCCGCTGCCGGGCGCCCGGTTTGTCGGCCTGCGGAAACTGCTTCGTCACGCGCGCGGTCGTCGTGGAATCGCACAAGACCGGCATCGGCTGATCCACGCCTGCGCCGCCCGAACCACGCGGCACATCCGACACCCGCCGGCCGCCGCGTCGAAGGCGGCGCGGCCGCTTAATCTCAAGCTCAAGCTCAATCTCAAGCTCAAGCACCGGCAGCCGTCGCATACGCCACGCATTGGCGCGCGAGCACGTCGGTCGGATCGACCAGCGTCGCACGCATACCGTTCGGCGCGACATATTCGCGGCCCGGCAGCAGGATCGGCAGCTCGGTACAGCCGAGAACGATCACGTCGACGCCGTCGGCAATCAGCGCGTCGACGGCGGCGCCGATGTCCGCTTGGCACTGGCCGGTCGTAAAGCCGGCCTTGACACCCCGCTCTCCGTAGATTGCTTCCATCACGCGCGCCTGCAGTGCCGGCGCCGGCGCGACCTGTCGGAATCCATACGATTCGAGCGCCTTTTCGTATACGCCGCTTTCGATCGTGCCCGACGTTGCCAGCACGCCGACCTCGCGCAGCCCCGGATACGCATCGCGCAGATGGGCGGCCGTCACGGTCAGCATGTTCACGATCGGAATGCCGAGGTGCGGTTGAACCCGCTCGACAAACGCATGCGCGGTATTGCACGGAATCGCGATGAGATCCGCCTCCCCGTCCTCGAGCCGCCTGCACGTCGCATACAGCGAGATCGTGGGGTCGGTACCGTCACCGACGAGGTTCGCCGTACGGTCCGGGATCTGCGGATTCTGTTCGACCAGCAGCTTGATGTGCTCCTGGTCGCGCGAAGCCGGCGTGTTTCGAACGATCTTGTCCAGGAAGTCCACCGTCGCGGCCGGCCCGACGCCACCGACGACCCCGATCTTGAATACCGGTGCACGGGCCGCGCATCGGGTCGAAACCGCGTACTGCGCATACGCGAGATTCGAATCGATCAGCGGTATCCGCAGCGGCCCGATTTCGTCCGCCACGAGCGCGATCTCCGTCAGCCCCGGAACGATGACCTGCGCGCCCTGGTCCGCCAGATCCTCGCATGCGTCGCGCAGCAGCTCGACCGGCCGGCCGCGAAGATTGCCGCGCTTGATGCCGTCCGCCCCGTAGATCGCCTCGGTGACGGGATCGACATCGCCGCGCGGCCGCGGATGGACGATCTCGAACTGCGGCGCCGGGAAATACCGTTCGAACAGCCCGTCGGCCCGCACATGGTCCGAAGCCAGCACGCCGATGCGTATGGCGCCGGGATACGTGCGCTGCACGTGGCTGCGAACGGCTTCGACGATGTCCACGATCGGCAGGCGCGTATTGGCCTTCAGTTCGTCGATGAAGGTGTGGCTCAGGAAGCACGGCAGCACCACGGTCGTCACGCCGCGTTTCTCGAACGCGCGGATCATGTCGAACACGTACAGCTTGCGCGCCGTCGTCGCCGCGCTGCCCGAACCCGAACCTCTGAACGGGTGCTGCTCGAAGATCAGGTCGACGTGATCCTCGTCGGACGACGCCGGAGTCGCCTTCACCAGCTTGAAGAACACGTCGGCGCTTCCCAGCGGCCCGAGGCCGCCGACCACGCCGAACGTCCGTCCCGTGCCTGCGATGTCCCGGTGCGTCATGCGTTCAGCTCCCGCGAATCGAACGCGGCGCTGTCCGGCTGCGCGGCGCGCGCGCCCTCCCACTTCGCGATCACGGCCGTCGCCACACTGTTGCCGATCACGTTCGTCATCGTGCGGCCCATGTCGAGCACCTGGTCGATCGCCAGGATCATGGCCACGCCGGCCGCCGGCAAATGGAACATCGGCGCGACGGCCGCGACGACGACCACCGATCCGCGCGGCACGCTCGCCATGCCCTTGCTGCTCAACATCAGGATCAGCAGCATGAACACCTGCTGCGAAAGCGGCATGTGCACACCGAACGCCTGTGCGATGAAGAGGGCCGCAAACGCCTGATACATCATCGAGCCGTCCAGGTTGAATGCATAACCGAGCGGCAGCGTGAAACCGACGACCTTCTTGTCGACACCGAACTTCTCGAGCTGCTCGGTCAGGCGCGGATACGCCGCTTCGCTGCTGGCGGTCGAGAACGCGATCAACGCGGGTTCGCGCACGGCCCTCAGCAACGCGCCGACGCGCCGCCCGAGAAACAGGTATCCGGCGCCGATCAGGATCGTCCAGAGGACGAGCAGCCCGAGATAAAACGCGCCGATCAGCTTGCCGTACGTGTAGATCACGTCGAGCCCGCGCAGCGCGACGGACGACGCGATCGCACCGAAGACACCCAGCGGCGCCGCGCGCATCACGTAGTTCGTCAGGCGCAACATCACCGGCACCATGCCGTCGATCGACCGGATGACGATGCCGACACGCTGATCGTGCTTCAGCGCGCCCAGCGCGATGCCGAGAAAGACGGAGAAAACGAGAATCTGCAGGATATCGTTGCGCGCCATCGCGTCGAGCAGGCTGGTCGGAAACGCGTGCGTGATCACGTCCCTGGCGTTCAGTGCCGCGGTATTCAGGCCGAGGTTGGCCTCGCCCGCGGGTTCCGCCAGGTTCAGGCCGGCGCCGGGCTGCAACGCGTTGGCCATGACGAGGCCGAGGCCCAGCGAAACCAGCGATGCGCAGACGAACCACGCAACCGAGCGCAGGCCGATGCGCCCGACGTCTTCGCCGCTGTCCATTCCGGCCAGGCCGGAAACGAGCGTCACGAACACCAGCGGCGCAATGATCATCTTGATCAGCCGAAGAAAGATGTCCGTCACGATCGAGAAATACCCTGCGACCGTCTTGAGCGTGCCCGGGTCCGCGATGCTCGTGTGACACGCATAGCCGGCGGCGACGCCGAGGACCATGCCGATTGCGATGCTTGAGGTAAGCCGATTTTTCATGTCCATCCGTCCTTGGGTGACGCCCGACCGCCAGCAGGCGACGGGCCGCGCGACGCGGGCCACGCGTCACATTTGCCGTTGGAACGAATGGTAGGGACGGCAGAACAGATCATGATGCCGGTGCATCATGGCGGTATGCGAGACTCGCATAAGGCGGGAAAACCCTAGCCGCGCCGCGACGGTTCGGCGCGCAGATGCTGCCAGAGCGTCTCCAGGAACTCGCTGCGATTGGACGCGTCGCGATAGACGCGCAGCTCGATTTCGAGGTTCCACGCCGCCGGCCCGGCCGGTACGAGTTCGCCGGCCGCCAGCTCGGCGGCGATCGCACTCCGCGGCAGCCACGCCACGCCTTCGCCTTCCATCACGAGCTTTTTCAGCACTTCGGCCATGTCGGATTCATAGTGCAGCTGCAACGCCGGCGCATCCGGAGCGCGATCGAGCAGCAACGCGAGGCAGCGCCCGAAGTAGCTGGTGTCCGTATAGGAGATCAGCGGCAGCGGGTGCTGCTTCGTTCCGGGAAGGCGAAATGCGGGCGCCGACCGGCGGTTGGGCCGGCAGGCCGGCATCAACGTGTCGAGGCCGACCGTCACGTGTTCGTACCTGACCGGATCCAGATGGAGCGGCAGCTCCGGATGGTGATAGGCGAACATCAGCTCGCAGTTGCCGTTGACGAGCATCAGGATCGAATCGTGGACATTCGTCGGAACGACGCGTGCCCGCACCTCGCCGAAATGCATCGCAAGCGCCTTGAGCCATGACGGCAGGAAATTCAGCGCGATCGTATGGCCCGCCGCGATCTGCAGGCTCTTGCCCGCGATGCGCTGCTCGGTGCGGATGATCGCGCGTGTGTCGAACAGGCGGCTGAGGACGTCTTCCGCCGTCTCGCGAAACAGCCGCCCTGCCGGCGTCAGGACCGGCGGAAAACTGCTGCGGTCGATCAGTTCGGCGCCGATCCATTGCTCGAGCGACTGGATGCGACGGCTGAAGCCCGACTGCGTGACGTTGCGGAACTCCGCCGCCCGGGAAAAGCTTTGATATTGAGCGAGGGCGATGAAATCCTCGATCCACTTGATTTCCATGTTTGCCTTGGAGGTCTGCAACCGGATCGACTTGCTGCCGACCGGGGGCACGGCGCTGATCGACCGGGCGCATCGTAACGGAAGGCACGGCGGTCGTCATGCCGACGACCGCCGCGGAACGCACGAAAGACATGGACAGGGTACAGGATCGGGAAACCCGGCGGTCGTACGCTCCGCGTTCGGTCCGGCGCCGGCTGTCCCGGTTCGCCATGATCGACGCGGAGCGCGACGGCAGCGGAGCCGGCATCGGCTGCCGCGCGCGACCAACGTTGATCATCATGGCGACGATGCGGCCGCGAGCCGGCCGCCTTCGCCGGTCCGCTCGCGGCCCCCACCCGCTACTTCTGCAGCAGGATCTCCACGCGTCGATTGCTCGCCCGCCCTTCGGCGGTCTCGTTGGAGCCCACCGGATCGGCCTCCCCCTTTCCGGTGGCCGTCACGGAATCCGCGTTCACGCCATGCTCGCGCAAATACGACCCGACCGCCTCCGCGCGGCGCTGCGACAGCGCCAGATTGTGCGCATCCGAGCCGACCGAGTCGGTATAGCCGGTCACCTTCACCAACGAGAAATGCCGGTCCGCCTGACGGCTCAGCAATGCGTCGAGCGAAGCGCGGGCGGCGGGCGTCAGCGTTGCGGAGTCGGTCGCGAAGTACGTGTCGCCGGTCAGGCTGACCTTTTCCGCGGCGGCCGGTGCCGCCGCCACCGGCGCCGGAAGCGGCGCGGGTGCCGCGCCGCACTGGAACTCGATCGACCGCGGATCCGCGCCGTCGCGGAACGGCGCCTCCGAATCGACCAGTCGAACCGGCTGCGTGTCGCACATGCGCGTCGCGACCTTCATGCAGGTCTTTTCGCTCGACAGGATGCCGTGACAATCGACGCGAAACGTCCGCACGCCGTTTCTCGGCTGCAGTTCGTATGCATTGAACGTCGGCCCGGACGCGCTCGAGCAGGCGGCCAGGGAGACCACGGACACGAGCAGGGCAAGAGAGGTTTTCTTCACTGATTCACTCCCGAAAATCGGTTCGATATCGCGCATGCGGCGCGGCAGTGCGGCCGCATGCGGATGCGTTCTCGTTCAGCGCGAACCGTTCCGGCGCTGCACGCCGGAGCGGTTCGCTGCGCACGGATCACTTCCACTGATACAACATACCCGCGCCGACCACGCGCTGACTGCCGGCGAAACCGCCGTTCAGCGTCGCCTTCAGGTTCTCCGTGAGGCGCGCCTGCATGCCGACGGCCATCGCCTTCTGGCCGAGGAAGCTCGCCGTACCGACCCCCATCGCGAAGTTCGAGTCGCGGTCCATGTGCGGGATCGACGCCATGGCGGCCGTCGCGGCAATCCCGTCGCGCGCCATCGAATCGGTCTGCTGGATCTGCTGCTGCATCTGCGTGAGCTGGTTGTTGACCGTGTTCAGCGATTGCGTGAACTGGTTCGATACCGCGTTCAGCTGGTTCACGTTGACCGCGTCGGTGCCCTGCGTGCCGGCCGCGACGTTGACGACCTGGCGCGCCGACTCCGCCGAGCCGACCGCGACGACGTTCGAGCGCCCGCCGTCGTTGCTGCCCGTGCCGATCGCGGTCGACCCGTTGCCCGTTGCGGTCGAGCCGACGCCGATCGCGGTCGAACCGTTGCCGGACGCCAGCGACCCGTTGCCGACCGCCGTGCTGTTCGAGCCCGAGGCGACCGCGCCCGAGCCGCCCGCCGACGAATTCGGCCCCGTCGAGCCCGGCGGCACGTTCGTGCCGGTCGGGTTCGTCGTGTACGACCCGCCGAGGTTGGACGTGCGCTGGGTGATCAGCGTCGTCAACTGGTTGGCGACCGAGTCGAGCTGCGACACGTTGACCGCGTCGGTGCCGCTCTTGCCGGCCGCGAGGCCGGTGATCTGCCGGTTGCCGATGTTGATTTCGCCGGCCGACGACTGCGGACTGCTCAGGCCGTACGCGATGTAGTTCGTCTGCGCGCCGACGGTGGTCAGCGAACCCGAACCGAGCGCGATGCTGTTCGCGAGCGTCGCCGACGCGCCGGCCCCGAACGCGAGCGCATCGGTTGCCGTGGCGTGCGCGCCCGAACCGAGGGCGACGCTGCCGACGCTCGCCGCGACCGCGTTGGCGCCCTGCGCGACCGACTGCGCGCCGGTGGCCGTCGCGCCGCTGCCGAGCGCCATCGCATCGGCCTGCGCGGCGCTTGCCGCCTGGCCGATCGCGACGCCGCCCGGCGCGGTGGCATCGACGATCGCACCGTTGCCGATCCCCACGCCGTTGTCGCCGTTGACCACCGTCGTCGGGCCGACCGCGACCGACTCCGCGCCGACCGCGAGCGAATCGACGGCCGTCGAGTTCGCGTGGAAGTACTTCGTCGTCGTGACCGCGAACGACTGCAGCGCGCCGGCCAGCTGCCGCACGGTCACCGCGTCCTGCTGGCCGGTGCCGTCCGCGACGTTGGTGATCTGGCGATACGTCTTGCTCGTCGCGTCGCCGACCGATACCGCGCCCAGCAGCGTCTGGTCGGTCGTGTTGAACGGAATCGACGCGCTGCCGTTGCGGATGGTCCCCGAGGCCGGCACCGTCGCGCGATCGGACACCGACCCGGCGCCGAGCGCGATGCTGCCGTCCACCTTCGCGATCGCGTTCGGGCCGATCGCGACACTGTCGAGCCCGAGCGCCTGGCTGTCCGGCGCCGTGGAGTTCGCGTGGAAATACTTGATGCCGTGCGCGTTGATGTTGTCGATCGCCGAGCCGACGTTGTTGTTGACCGTCGTCGAACCGTCGCTGTTGTACGTCACGTACGAAGGCGCGGAGATCGTGCCGGTCGTCGGGTCGTAGGTGGCCCCGCCGCCGATCGCGCCGGCCGTGCTGTTGCCGAGATTGCCGTTGTTCGACGCGATCGAGCTGAGGCCGGTCGACAGCGAACCGATGCCCGTCGACGTCGCGGTGGACAGCGACGTCAGGTTGCTGTTCGTGCTCGACAGGCCGGTGGACAGCGAACCGACGGTCGTCGAGGTCGACGTCGACAGCGACGAAATCGAGCTGGTCGTCGAGCTGAGGCCGGTGGACAACGAGCCGATGCTCGTCGACGTCGCGGTGGACAGCGATGTCACGGTGCTGTTGGTCGTGCTCAGGCCGGTGGACAGCGAAGCGACGCCGGTCGAGGTCGACGTGGACAACGACGTGACCGCGCTGTTCGTCGAACTCAGGCCGGTGGACAGCGAGCTGATGCCCGTCGATGTCGAAGTCGACAGCGACGTGACCGTGCTGTTCGTCGAACTCAGGCCGGTGGACAGCGAGCTGATGCCGGTCGACGTCGACGTGGACAGCGACGTGACCGAACTGTTCGTCGAACTCAGGCCGGTGGACAACGAGCTGATGCCGGTCGACGTCGAAGTCGACAGCGAAGCCACCGAGCTGTTGGTCGTACTCAGGCCGGTCGAAGTCGACGTGGACAGTGACGAAATCGAACTGTTGGCCGACGACAACCCGGTCGACGTGGACGTCGACAATGAAGTCACGGTGCTGTTGGTCGAACTCAAGCCCGTCGACAACGAGGTAATGCCGGTCGACGTCGACGTGGACAGCGACGTGATCGCGCTATTGGCCGACGACAGCCCGGTCGACGTGGAGGTCGACAATGACGTCACCGAGCTATTGGTCGAACTCAAGCCCGTGGACAGCGAGGTAATGCCGGTCGACGTCGACGTGGACAGCGACGAAATCGCGCTGTTGGCCGACGACAGGCCGGTCGATGTGGAGGTCGACAATGACGTCACCGAGCTATTGGTCGAACTCAAGCCCGTGGACAGCGAGTTGATACCGGTCGACGTCGACGTAGACAACGACGTGATCGCGCTATTGGCCGACGACAGCCCGGTTGAAGTCGAGGTCGACAACGAAGTCACCGAGCTGTTGGTCGAACTCAAGCCCGTCGACAACGAGGTAATGCCGGTCGACGTCGACGTGGACAACGACGTGATCGCGCTATTAGCCGACGACAGCCCGGTCGACAATGACGACACCCCCGTCGACAACGAACTGACGCTCGACGCGGTCGACGTCGACAGCGAATTCACCGCCTGGTTCGTCGCATCGAGCTGCGACCCGTTGATTGCATCCGTGCTCGCCGAATTGATGCGCCCGGCCGCGACGTTGGTGATCTGGCGCTCGGTGCCCGCCGCACCGACGCTGACGACGCTGGTCGGGTTGGTGCCGTTGAAGTTGTAGGTGACGCCGCCGATCACCGCACTGGCCGTCGGATTCGGCGCGGCCGTCGTCGACCCGGAACCGAGCGCGACGTCGTTTGCATTGTTCGCCACGGCCGACGCGCCGAACGCCACCGCACCGGCTGCCGCTGCCGTCGACGTATTGCCGAGCGCGAGCGAGCCCGTGCCCTGCGCGACGTTCGAATTGCCGATCGCAACCGCGCCGTCGCCGTTCGCGGTGTTGTTCGAACCCATCGTGACCGCGCCGGTGCCGATCGCGGTGCTCGGGTCGCCGATCGCCACCGCGCCGTTGCCGCTGACCGTCTGCCCCAGGCCGAGCGCGACCGCCCCGACGCCGCTCAACACTTTCGAGCTGTTGCCGCCTGCGATCGACCCCGCGCCTGCCGCGGCCGCGACCGAATTGCTGTCGCCGATCGCCACGGTGGACGCCGCGCCCGCGACGCTGTTGATGCCGATGGCCGTCGCATTCGTGGCCGACGCCGTCGCACCGGGCCCCAGTGCGGTGGCCGAGATGCCGCTGCCGAGCGCGAGATTGCCGAGCGCGACCGCAAACTGCTGTGTCGCGGTCGACTGCACCCCCATCGCGATCGAACTGACGCCCGACGCATTTGCGCTCAGGCCGTATGCCATTGCCTGATCGGCACCGGCCGTCGTCTTCGAACCCAGCGCGATCGAACTGACGCCAAGCGACTGCGTGCCCGAGCCCGGTACGCCGGCCGTCCCGCCCCAGCCGATCGCGATCGACGAACCGCCCTTCGCGCCGCTGTTGACGCCCATCGCGATACCCGAATTGCCGCTCGCCAGCGCACCGCTGCCGACGGCCACGGCGGCCGCGCCGGAACCCGTCGACTGGTTGCCGAGCGCGACGGCGCCCGTGTCGGTAGCATGCGACGCATAGCCGAGCGAAACGCTCTGGGCCCCGACCGCGCTCGCACCGAGACCCACCGCAGCCGCATACTGGCCGGACGCCAGCGCATTGTTGCCGAGGCCGACGGCGGACACGCCGGTCGCCGCCGCGCCGCTGCCCATCGCCACCGCACCGCTCTGGGTCGCGCTCGACAGATTGCCGACCGCAACCGAATACGCGCCCGAACCGATCGCCTGCACGCCGAGCGATGCGCTGTTGACGCCGGTCGCCTGCGCGTTGATGCCGACGGCCGTCGAACCGTCTGCCATCGCATGCGCGCCCGGCCCCAGCGCCGTGGCGGAAACGCCTGCTGCCGTCGACAGGTTGCCCAGCGCGGTCGAGTTCTGCTGCGCGGCACTCGACCCGACGCCGATCGAGATCGACGTCACGCCGCCGGTCGCGGAACCGCCGTCCGGCGCGTATTGCGCGTGCGCCCCCGCATGGAACAACGCAAGATACGTGGACGCCATCAGCACGGCCAGCCGTCGCGGCGACGGCGCCGAAAGCAGGCCCGCGCGTCGCGCGGCGCCCTCGTTCGCCGCATGCTCGCGCGGGCCGCTCGCCGACGCGACACGCTTGCCGCGCGCACGGTCAAGCTCGGAAGCCGCAACCCAGGCCCCCAGTGCTTCGTTCCAGATCGACTTGAACGACTTGTTCATCTTGTGTTCCCTCGGTTCTCATGTGCTGGATGACGCGGCAGCAAACGCGACGGCAGGCGATGACGCATCGGCCTGCCCCCTCGTCCGTGCCGCGACGCTTCGCGCTTCACTTTGGATAGCTAACTAAACGATCGAACAACACTGCTCGGTAATCGCGATCGCGCGGGCGATCGCACGACTGCACGCCGCACGCGTGCATCGGCACGCGGCGCGGCGGCACTCGCCGGTTATCGGTTCATCGAAGCCGATGTCGCGCGAAAGACGGCAACGCGCGACCCCGCGCATCGCGAATCCACATGCGCGCGCCGTCGCGCCGAGCCGGCGGCGACCTCGAATTTCATGGGAAGGCGTCGTTCAGACGCCGGATGGACGGATGCCGACCCGAACCCCGGGGCGGCCCGTCACGATTCATTCAGGAGGAGGATGACGCCGAGTAGTCCCCGGGTATGAAGCATGCGCACCCGGTTCGCTCGAACCGGTGCGTTGACCTGCCATGCCTGTCGCGTTCATGTTTTTCGTGCCCGCCTGATTCGAGAACGCGCTGCGCGATCGCACCCGGACGGATCAGACCGCCGGGCTGCGCGCGCAGCCGCTCACTTTCTCCGCCGGCAGTCAAACGCTTTTCCGGATTTCCGGAAATAGCGCCTGACTTGCCGAACGCCCCCGCATCGATTTAATCGGTCGAATTTTCTTGACGATTTTTTTGGTCGATGCGTCACACCCTGACCAACCTCACAATCTTTCCGCTTATCTTGTATACGCACTCATTCGGAAAATTATGAAATTTGTATTACCCTCGTGCCAATTTTCTTGTCCGTCATCGCATTCCCACATCCTGAGAATTGCCATCATTCGATGTCACATTGAATATCGCGTCATCCGAATAGGGCAGCGGCAGGAATTCTTGCAAAACCGTTCCCCTCGAAGAACCGATTCCAGCCGCGCCGGGGCTAGTGTGCGGTCATCCGTTCAAACGCATCTTTTCTGGAGCGGAAAAAAACTTTTCCCGAGCGGACGGCATTTACATTCATACATTCCCGCTCGAAATCCGGTTTTCATCCGGATAAATCTTGACCGTCCCGCAAAAAGAAATTAATCAGGCGAGCGTCGATTCAGCGCATCAACTTCACACTGGAAGGCATCGTCTCTCGACACAACTCGCTCGAATTCATTCTGCGGGCCAATTCGATTCATCAACCGATAAAATCCGGAAATAAAGACCGATATTAAAAATGCACTTCGGCATGTTTTTCCACTCCGATTCCATTCGGCGGAACGCCAGTGTCGAAACCGCGCGGCGCCCCGCCGAATATGCCCACACGGGCCGCACGGAATCCTCACAATCGGTACTGTTGTCGACATATAATTTTTCGCAACAATCGCGCTGAAAGCGAAGCTTTCAATCCGACCGACCACCCTTCCACCGCGTCCGCCACCATGTCATCCCGCTCGTCCAGCCCGGCGTCGCTTCGCTCCACGCCGGATCTCGCCGACGCCCATATTCTTGTCGTCGACGACCGCCCGAACGACCTGCGGCTCCTGACCGAAATCCTGCGGGCCGCGCGGTGCCGGATCAGCGTCGCGTTCGACGGGCTGCAGGCGTATCACCGCGCCCAGGCGATCGCGCCCGACCTGATCCTGATGGATGTCCGCATGCCGCGCATGGACGGCTTCGCCGCGTGCCGGCTGCTGGCGTCGACGCCGTCGACGCAGTCCATCCCGGTCATCATCCTCACGGCCGCGGGCGATCTCGAGGATCGCATCGCGGGGCTCGAAACCGGCGCGATCGACTACATCGTCAAGCCGTTCGAGCCGACCGAAGTGCTGGCCCGGATCCGCAACCACCTGAAGCGCGCGCGGCGCAGCCAGCCATTCGCGCACCTGCCCGAGATGCCCGACAACCCGGAGGCGGCCCTCGTGCGCGCGGCGGCCGAGGTCCTGCTGCGCGACCTGCGCCATCCGCCGGCGCTCGAGGATCTCGCCCGGCAGGTCGGCACGCACGAAAAGCGGCTGTCGCGCGTGTTCCGCGACCAGCTCGGCCTGACCGTGTTCGAGTACCTGCGCGACACGCGCCTGCGCGCCGCGATGCATTTCCTCGCGGAGACGTCGATGGGGATCGGCGACATCGCCGAGGAAATCGGCTTTTCCACGCCCGGCAATTTCGCGACGGCATTCCGCGAACGCTTCGGCATCACGCCGTCCGACTGGCGGCGCCAGCGCCATGCGGTCAACGCACCGCCCACACCCGGCGGGCATCATCCCGATGTGTAGTCGCGACGCGGCTTGGGCAGCCGGATGGCGCGCGGTGCTGCTGCTTCTGATCGCACTGGCCGTCACCTGCGCGACGGCCCGCGCGGCAGCGACGCCGAACCCCGCGCAACTGGAAGCCGTGTCGGTGTTCGAGGACGCGAGCACGACGATGACCGCCGAACAGGTCGCCGCGCGCGTTGCCGATCGGCCGCACGATGCGTCCACGACGACAGCGCCCTCGTTCAACATCGAGTTTTCGCGGTCGGCATGGTGGGTCAGCGCGACGCTGGTCAACCGTGACAGTGCCGCTCGGCCGCTGGTGCTGGCGATTCGCGACGCGCGCGTCGACCATGCCGACTTCTATGTCGGCCGGAACGGCCGGTGGACGCTCGACGGCCGCTTCCCGGCCGCCGATGCCGGCGGCGATGCGGCCGGGCCGCCGTCGCGCTACCCGACGCTCGACGTCACGCTGCCCGCCGGCGCAAGCATCCCCGTGCTGATCCGCGTCACGTCGCGCAAGGAGATGCGGCTCGCGCCGGCGGCATTCTCCCGTGCGGCATGGGATGCGCTGGAACGGCGCGCGACGATGTGGGACTTCGGTTTCTTCGGCGGGCTGCTCGCGCTCGTGTGGTGCGCGCTGCTGATCGGGTTCTTTTCGCGCAGCGGCATGTTCTACGTACTGGCCGGGCTTGCGCTGGGCACGACGCTGTTCGAAGCGGCCTACCGCGGTTATACGGCGATGGCGCTGCCGCCCGCGCTGCGCGAGTGGTCGGCACGCGGCGAAATCATCTTCGTGTATCTCGCGATCGCCTGCTTCATCGTCTTCATCCTGACAGTCGCCCGGCGCGAACAGGCCAGGCTGCCGTTGCGCGCGGTCTACATGGCATTCCTCGCGCTCGAGTTCGTCGGCGTGGCCGGCGCCGCCTGCGGCGATCTGCTGACCTTCACGTGGTTTTGCCTGCGGCTGAACGCGGCGCTGGGGATCGTCAACATCAGCCTCGCGCTGTGGCTCGCCGTCCGCCGCACGCCGACCGGCCGCGTGATGCTGATCGCGATCGCGTTCGCCACCTTCAACATGCTGATCCGCGTGCTCGACGGCGTCGACGCGTTGCCGCCGGTGCTGTCCTGGCTCAAGTCCGACATCTATCCGAACCCCGTCATCGCGATCGTCGGGCTTGCCACGCACCTGCTGGTGCTGGCCGCGTGGATCCACCACGTGGGCCGTCAGCGCACCGAGGCGCGCAAGCGGCTCGAACACTGGCAGCTCACCGAACAGGATCGCCTGCGCGACGAAGTCGCACGACGCACGCTCGCGCTCAACGACGCGCTCCAGCAGGTCACCACGCACATGCAGCAGAAGATCGAGACGCTCGGCTACGTCAGCCACGACCTGCGCGCGCCGCTGTCGACGATCAACGGCTACGCGAAGCTGCTGCTGCAAGGCGCGACGCGCGGCCAGGCACGGCTGATCCGCTCGATCGACCGCAGCATCCGCTACCAGCTCACGCTGATCGACGAACTGCTCGCGTTCACGAAGGCCGAGCTGCAGCCGCTCGGCGTGTCGCCGGACGCGACCGACCTCCCCGGCCTGCTCGACGACATCGGCCACTATGCACTCGCGCTGTGCGCGCAGCAGGACAACCGGTTCGTGTACCGGCCGGCCAGCCCGCTGCCGCGCACGATGTCGATCGACGGGATGCGGCTGCAGCAGGTGCTGCTGAACCTGCTGTCCAACGCATCGAAGTTCACGCGCGACGGCACGGTCACGTTGTCGGTGCATGCGTCGCGCGAAGGCGACGCATGGCGCCTGCTGTTCGAGGTCGCCGATACGGGCATCGGCATCGACATCAGCGGCACCCGCGACATCTTTCGCGCGTACCAGCAGGTGCAGGCCGTCAACGGCGGCACCGGGCTCGGCCTGTTCATCGCGCAGCGCATCGTCGGCGCGATGGGCGGCGAGCTGGCCGTCGCAAGCCAGCCGGGCGTCGGCACGTCGTTCTCGTTCGCGATCGTCGCGCCGGCCGTCGGGCACGTGCTCGTGCCGGCATCGGAGCTCGTGCGGCGGTTTCATGCGGCGGACGAGGCCGTGCCCGGCGGCACCGCGCCCGCGATGGGCTGCCCGCCCGACGATGCACTCGATGCGCTGATCCGGCTCGCCGGCAACGGGCAGCTCACCGATATCGAGGAATGGCTCGGCCAGTACGCGGACGAACAGGATTACGCGGCCTTCGTGCAGGAGGTGCGCGAGCATCTCGATACGCTGGACCTGCATGCGATCGAGAAGCTGGCCGGTACGCTGAAACGCGCGCGCCACGCGGCGGCGACGGATGACGCGGAGACGGACGCGGCCGGGCCGGCTTGATCGCGCGGACGGGACATCGCCGGCACCGCGTCAGGCCCGCGTTCCGGATTCCGCCGCGCCGATCGTCCAGCCCGCGACGCGATCGCTTCGCCAGCCGCGCCCCCGCTCGCGCTTTCCGATACGCGCCCCGTCGAGCACCCGGCCCGCACACGTTTGCGGGCCGCACCGCGCCCACTTGGATTGCAGCCGGGCCTCGATTTCTTCGACGACCTGCCGTTAACCCGGGTTTCAGCGCAGCCCGGTTCATCGCGCCGGGCCTCCCCCTGCGAGCGCCAGCATGTCCGCATCCACCTCCATCGAGAAAATCGCCGACTGGGCGGGACGAAACCATCTTGTCGTCGGTGCGCTGGGCACCCTGATGTCGCTCGCGGCGATCGGCATCAGCGCGGCCACGCTCTGGGCCACGAGAAGCGAAGTCGTCGAGCACGCGCACGAAACCTCGCGCAACGTCGCCGCCGTGCTGGTCAGCGAGATCGCGCGGACCGTCGAAACGTCCAACAACGCGCTGATCGCGCTCTCCGCCGATCTCGGCAAGCCGGAGGTGCGACGCATGGACGCCGGGCTGCGGCACGACCTGCTGTTCCAGCGCGCGGCCGCGCAATACGTGACGGGAATGGGCGTGACGGACCGCGACGGCCGGCTGATCGACGCGTGCTGCGGCCCGTCCCACCACTGGAACTTCGGCGATCGCGACTATTTCAAGGTCCATCGCGACTCGCCGAACGTCGGCCTTTACGTGTCGGAGGCCTATCGCGCGCGCTCGCGCGGCGGCACGGAGTCGATCGCGCTTTCCCGGCGCATCGAACGACCGGACCACACGTTCAACGGCATCGCGGTGGTCGCGATCGACCTCGCCTATTTCGATCAGCTGCTGTCGCGGCTGGACGTCGGGCCGCACGGCATCAGCGCGATCGTGCGCGCGGACGGCACCATCCTCGCCCGCAACCCGTCGCTGAACGATCACCAGATGGTCCGCCTGCGCCGCTCGAAAGCCTTCGATCGCATGCTGAACCAGGATTCGGGCTTCTACGCGGCGCATTCGCGCATCGACGGAACGCTGCGGCTCTATACGTTCCAGCGGGTGCCCGGCACACCGCTGATCGCCGTCGTCGCGCCGGCCGAAGCCGACGTGCTGGCCGGTTTCATCCGGATGTCGTGGTCGGTCGGCGTGTCGGCGTCGCTCCTCTGCGCGCTCTTCTGCGCGGTCGTCTGGCTGCTCGCGTTCGCGTTGCGGGACAACCTTCGCAAGCAGACGCTGCTCACCGACCTCACGCGCACCGATCCGCTGACGGGCCTGCACAACCGCCGCGCGCTCGACGTCGCGCTGGCCGACGAATGGGAACGGCTCCAGCGCGGCCACGACGGCAGCCTGTCGGTGCTGTTCATCGATGCCGACCACTTCAAGCAGTACAACGACCGATACGGACACGCACGCGGCGACACGGCGCTCCGGTTCCTCGCCGCATGCATCCGTGCCCATACGCAGCGGCGCGGCGACCTCGCCGCGCGTTACGGCGGCGAAGAGTTCGTCGCGGTGCTGCCCGACACCGACGAACGCGGCGCCGCGAAGGTCGCGGAGGCGATTCGCCGCGAGGTCGAACACAACCGGCTCGACGGGTTCGCGGAACCCGTTCCGCCGTTCACCGTCAGCATCGGCTGCGCGACCGGCCATCGCGCACGCCCCGCCTCCGTGCACGCGCTGTCGCATCAGGCGGACATGGCGCTTTACCGCGCGAAGCGCGAAGGCCGAAACCGGGTGTGTTGCGCGGAAACGGAGCCGTCCGCGCGCTCGGCATGACGGCCACGGGTCGAGTCGCGGCTCCGGGCCGCGGGTTGCACACCAACGATTGCCCCGGGCCACTGTTCCGTCATGGGTCGTTGCGGCAACAGGGATCGTTGTTCGATATCGAGGTCGCCGGACTTTCCATCCACGCGTATGGCCGGCGCGTAGCGGCACGCCGCTACATATCCGTCTCGGATGCGTAAAAAATGGCATCCGAGATGTTCAGTATCGTGAATTAACCAGATAGTGGGAATTTTCGCGCACGGAGTACGACACGCAACAAATCCTTAACGGCCGCGTAACGAATCGTCACCACAATTCGCCATCTTTGACCATCAGGATGGAGTCTTGCATGTTTGCGTCACGAAGCCGTTTCCCGCTGCATGTCGCCGCGCTGTCGAGCGCGATCGTTCTCGCCGCGTGCGGCGGCGGCGACGATGTCGCCTCGACCACCCCGACCAGCGCGGCCATGCCGGCGCCGCCGGCCGATCCCGGTTTCGTCGACAGCGCGCCGGTTCCGGGCGTGCCCGCCTTCGTCGACAACGTCGCGACCAACCAGCGCGGCGACGCGCGCTACGCCACGCTGTCGACGAACGCCGCGGTGCGCGTGGTCAGCCGCTTCCTCGACCTGTGGCAGCCGTCGACGATGCTCGTCGATGCGGGCGTGAGCGCGCCGGCCAACGGCGCGTTTCCGGCCATTTCGCCGTCGACCTGCACGGGGCTGCCCGGCAACGGCACGCCGTGCGGCACGATCCTGAACGACGCGGTGCTGCGGGCGAACGTGCAATACGTGGTCAACGCGACGACCGCGCGCACGCCGCAGCAAGCCGACGCCGCGTACTACGACGACCGGCGCGGCAAGGGCTACAGCGTGACCGACGGCATGGGGCCGCTCACTTCCGCATGGCGCACGGCCGCGCAGCAGACGACCAGCATCACCAGCGTGCCGGCCGACGCGACGACCGTCCTGTACAACGACACGGGCAACAACGTGGGCGTGGGCGGCAGCGCGAACGCGAGCTTCGGGAAAGTCGTCGACCTGCTCAACGAGATGGGCAACAACGCGTCGACCGAACCCGCGAAACGCTTCTACAAGTATGCGCGGCCGTACCGCTGGAGCACGGGTGTCGTCGTCGCCCCCACGCTCGTGCCCGCGGAAAGCACGACGCCCGCGACCGACGGCGGGTTCATCAGCGGCCACCAGGCGGAAGCGATGCGCGACGCCGTGACGATGGCGTGGCTCGTGCCGGAGCGCTACCAGGAAATGGTCAGCCGCGGCCTCGAACTCGGCGAGAACCGCATCCTCGCCGGCATGCACTCGCCGCTCGACGTGATCGGCGGGCGCATGCTCGCGCTGGCGATCAGCGCGGCCAATCTCGCGGCGTACGCGAACGACGCGCAGGCCGCCTACGGGCAGGCGCACCAGACGCTGCAGCAGCTCACCGGCACGACCGGTTCGACGTTCGCGGCATTCGCACGGTCGGGCACGACGGCGACCGACCGCTTCGCCGACTACGCGACGAACAAGGCGGCCTTCGCGCGCCGCATGACCTACGGCTTCGGCGCGCTCGACGCGACCGGTGCGCCGCCGGTCGTGCCGAAGGGGGCGGAGATCCTGCTGCAGACGCGTTTTCCGTACCTGGGCGCGGATCAGCGGCGCGTCGTGCTGAAGACCACCGAATTGCCGTCCGGCTACCCGGTGATGGACGATGCGGAAGGCTGGGGCCGGCTGAACCTGTTCGCGGCCGCCGACGGTTACGGCGCATTCAACGGCAACGTGATCGTCGCGATGGATGCGTCGAAGGGCGGCCTCAACGCCGCCGACCTGTGGCGCAACGACATTACGGGCACCGGCAAGCTGACGCTGCAAGGCAGCGGCGCGCTGACGCTCGCGGGCAACAACAGCTATACGGGCGGCACGCAGGTCAGCGGCGGCACGCTCGCCGCGGCGTCCGCGACGGCGTTCGGCAACGGCGATGTGTATGTCGGCGCCGGCGGCGGCATCCGGATCGCGGCGGGTGCGCCCGTCACGATCGCGACGCGCTATACGCAGCTCGACAACACGACGCTCGAACTCGACATCGACGGCAACGGCGGCGGCCGCCTGCGCGTGGGCGGCGCGTTCACCATCGCGGGCGGCACGCTGCACGTGAAGTTCGTGAACGGTTATGCGCCGAAGGCCGGCGACACCATCGCGCTGATCGACGCGGCAGCGGGCGCGGCGAAATTCGCGACGGTGACCGTCGACGGCTTCAAGGCGACGCCGGTCTATACGGCGACGGGGGTGTCGATCGTGCTGTCGGCGGCGTAACCGGCACAGCGATCGATCCGTGCGACGTCGCCTCCGACCGGCGGCGACGTCCATGCGAAGCGTCCGTGCGCCGCCTCCCGCTCGTTCCGACGAATGAAGCCGCGCGCGATAAATGCACCGGCTGAAGCGCGATAAATGGGTGGGTGGAAAAATTTCACGTGGCTCAACTATATTTCCGCCAATGAAAAAGACCGGTCGGCTATGCCGACCGGTCCTATCAAATACGATCACTCCCCTGCAGCAGCCTCGATCGCGTCCGTATCCCACTTCCCACGTCGCGTTGCCTCCGCCAGCATGCCGAGCGTCAGCGGGTGGCGCTTCGGCGGCCGCAGCCGCTTCACGAACAACCCAATGAGCGACGACAGCAGTTCCTGGCCTTCCGGGCCGAAATAGCGCCGGTACGGGAACCCTTGGGCGTCGACGCCGAACGTCTCGGCCCACTTGTCGATGAATTCAACCCCATCCAGGCCAGTCACGCCGAGATCCTCCTCAAGCCGCGATTCCGGCTGAAGGTTCAACTGGCCACCGAACAATGGCCGGCCGAGTTCCTTACGGGTGAAGGCTTCAAAACGTTCCCAGGTATCGTCTTTCATGGCTCAGAGCACCCGATCCTCGGGCTTCACGAGTCGGTTGTAGGTCGTCACGGTATTGCGCATGATCAGGAACGCATCGCGAGCCAGGAACACCTCGCCTACGACCGGAATCGTCCGGCCGACCCACGCGCCGAGGCGGCGGGTGAAGGAGATTCGAATACCGGACAACCCGACGCCCGTGATCATCGGCAGGCGAAACGGCAGTATTTGGGGAAATAGTTTCCGGGCGGCAAGCGAGGCGACGGAAGTCCCCGGCGTAGCACCAGCGAACTTGCCCGGAACAGGAACGTCGCCCTGACCGAGCAGCATTGCCGACGCGGCGGCCAGATCGTCCAGGCCGAGTTGCTTGCGTGTCTCGTCGAGCGCCACCAGGGCAAAGACGTCGACTGGCCGCAGATTGTGCCAGGTGCCGTAGGTGTAGCGGTTTTCGGACATTCAATTTTTCTCCTGGTCCAGCAAGGGCGCTGCTCTCTCAGCGTGGCCCCCTGCGAAGGCGATACTTTACCGCATTGCCTGGAACAGCCCAGCCGGCGCGGCCGCCCGATCCCCGCTGTACACGATCAGTTCGCCGCGCGCGGCATCGCGGCCGCTCTTGCCTACCGTGTAGTTGAGGCTGGCCTTCTCCATCTCGAACCCCTCGAACACCCGCCGGATATCCGGATGGTCGTTGATGCTGCCATGATCTCGCCGGCGCAGGTCCGCACGGTGGCCGCCATCTGCTCGTACTCCTCGAACGGAAATGCAACGCCGTAGCCCTCGGTCTGCCAGTACGGCGGGGCGCAATAGAAAAACGTGTGCGGCCGCGAGCAGATTTTCCGGCCCGATCCCCTTGGATTTATCTCACTCGCCATCAGGCGAAGCGAAACGTGGCGCCATCGAACCCGGTGAAGGAGTCGAGCCCGGCTCCCCGGCTCCCTCCCGATTCCGGAATCATCTACTTGACGCCATTCCCGGCGACCCACTGAAAGCCGAGACCGGTGATCCCGTTCACCAGGCTCTGGAAATCCTGGAACCCGGGCGTGCCGAGATCGGGCTCGAGCCAGAACGGATGGAAGAAGAATGACGCGAAACCATCCCGAACCGTCAGCGCGTACTGTGCATTCGTGTAGAGATCCTGCCACGTATAGGACAGACACGAGAACGGATCGATACCGCAGATGTTGTATTCGATGTTCCCGAGGTTCTCGGGCAGCACCCGTTGCCCGTAATAGTCGGTATTGATGATGTACGGGAAGAACTGCCCGACCGAAAAATCGTGATTCGGCGCGGTCGAATTCAGGTTCGGCTGATCCGACGTGTAGTAGACGACCCGCTGGTACGTCGTCTTGAACAGCGGCGGAACGGCCTTGATCGAAAGGGGCGACGACTGGTAGTGCGGCGCTTCCCACGCAAAGGGAACATAGCCGTTCGTCGACAGTTCCAGCAGGCCCGCTTTCAGACGGTTCGATGCCCACTGTGTCGAATCTTCGTCCACCGGACGGTTCTGCGTCGCCAGCCAGAACTCGTAGTCATTGCCGCTGACCGCATTGTCGATATTCGGCGTCGAATTGTATTGATGCGTGTAACCGTGCATCACGATACTGCCGCCCCGGATCAGCGCGTAATTGAGCGCCTGCTTCAGGCTGCTCGCCTGCGCGAGGTGTACGGTCAGCGGCACACCGCCGTTATAGGCACCGAGCGGATCCTGGTACAGCGGGATGGTCGCAATCGAAAACGGAATTTTCTTGGAATACATGTAGTCGGTCAGCGTCTTCATCGACGACGAGGTCGTGAACGCGTTGACGTCTTCCAGACGCACCATCGCGCGATGCAGCACCGGCTGGTTGGTCCCGAGAATGTCGTGCAGCAGATCGCAGATCACCAGGTACCGGTCGCGCGGCCCGATGTACGAGAACGGCATGTCGGCGAAGTACCAGAAATTGCCCGCGCGCATGACATAAGGCGCCTGCGCACCGGTCTGACTGTCCTTGATGGTGACGAGTACACTGGCCTTCGTCGCGTCGGACACCGCGGTGATGCCGATGTCCGGATCCGCGCTGACGACGCCGGTGCTCGCGTTGAACGCATAGTATTTGACCATGCTCATGTTCTTGTAGAGCACCGTGTCAAAGAAGTCCGGGTTCGGGTTGCTGCTGGTCGGCGCGTAGGCCAGCCCGCTTATCCCGCTAAAGGTGAATCCGTAGCGGGCCGTGAAGTTGTACGACGGATCCCACGCGACTTCCCACAGGTTGTCCTTGAACCAGACCACCGTCTTCGACGTCTTGACGACGTCCGACAGAAATGCGGCAGGAAGGGTGTTGTTGTAATAGTTCCCCAGGTAGAAAGTCGCCTGGTACTTTTCGACGGTTCCGGCCGTATAGCTGTCGACGGGCGCAAGCGTGACATTGGTGTTGAAATGGCCAAGCAGATTGCGCAGCATGATCGCATAAGCCATGCCGAGTTTCGTGTACGGGTCGTTCGGTGGGGCGTCATAGAGCACGAGGACGTTCGCCGTGGTGGTCTGGGCGAGCACGGTGGACGGCATCTGGCCGAATGCGAATCCGAGCACCAGCACCCATGCGAGGATGAGCTTCTTCATTGTGATCTCCTTCGTGCTTAGTCGCGCTGAATGTCGCCGTTGGCCCGACGATGTTTGCCTTCGTTGAAGGTCGGTCCCCTGCCATGCTCGCGCTCGGCATTCCGTTTCTCGTCTTCCGCCACGCCTGGCACGATCTCCGTCGCGACAGCCGCGCGCGGTGGCGGCTCGACGCGTTTGTGTGAGGCGGAAGCACCGGACGCTCCCGCGTTGCAAACGGGGCTCATCAATGCCGTCGCGGACAAGATCGCTGCACATGCCACGGCAAGCTTGAGTGGGGATTTCATTGGAGAACTCCTTTCACTGGTCTCTGCGTGAAAACCGGAGGTATGTCATCGGAACAACGCCTGGCCTGAGCATTGAGTGTCTGGCGACCGCGGACCCTGGGGGACGTCGATGCCTGAAACAACCTCATACGAATTGCGCCACGCATCGTCACTCGCATGACGACGGAACCGCCACCGGCGTCGGTCACGTCGCCCTGTGATGACCGCAACTGCACCCGCAAACGGCAGACACCCGATGCGTGTGTCGAGCGTGCAGTTGCGGCCCTCGTTTGCTCATCACACCGACCACACATGCATTAACGATGCCAGGCACCGTTCCACCGAAGCGGGCCGGCAACAGACGAAGGAGAACGACATCGCAACGCAAAAAAAACGTAACGCCAAAGAAACGCGCGGCGGCGATGCACGGTGGTACCGGCTTCAGGAATCATCGATACCGGCAGGGGGAGAGGAAATGCATTTCGACTCTGCGCCTGGTTTGCGGCCGATCCGGTGGGGTGAAAAATGCTACGGATCACGAATCGTGTGGCTCGACGGCCTGCATGTCGGAACGTTTCGATCCTGAGAATTTGCGCTGTTCCGTGAAGACGGTCCTGTCTGGCGCAATTCGCCCGTGGCCACGCGAACTTGTCCGGGAGCGTGAAACCTTTGTCGTATGACAAAAGACGATCTTCCTGCAACCGTCAATCAGCTACGAGGATGGCTTTCATCGCATGCGGTCATTTGGCGACGCGCCTCGGCAGCGTGGCCTGACGATACGACGGCCGTGACACGGCGGAGGTTGGCACTGAACACGGCCGGCCAGGCCATGCGGCCGAATACGTCCGCCGGAAAGTCGACGCACGCCCACACGTTCGCGGGCTGCGCGACGCCGGGCAGCACCTGCACGAGTGCGCACGCTGTCGAGCAGCGTGCGCACGTCCCATATCTAGCGCAGCACGATGCCGCGCCCCGATATCAGGCACAGGTTCACGACGATCGCCTGTAGTAATGCTGTGCCAGCGCGACCCAATACCGGACACCGGCCGGGATGATTTCGTCGTTGAAATCGTACTTCGGGTGATGCAGCGACGGTGCCGCCGCGCCCTCCGGCGCATTGCCGATCAGCACGTAAGCGCCGGGCCGTTCCTCCAGCATGAAGCCGAAATCCTCCGACGTCATGTTCGGCGGCACGTCGCGGTACAGGCGTTCGCCACCGAACGTGTCGCCGATCACCGCTTCGCACAGCGCCGTCTCGGCCGGCGTGTTGACCGTCGCCGGGTAATACTGGAAAAACTCGACGTCGACCTGCGCGCCATACGCGCGCGCCAGCCCCTCGCACGTGAGCTGCACGTCTGTCTGCAGTTTCTGCTGCAACGCGGACGACAGCGTGCGGATCGTCCCGCGCAGCTCGACGCTGTCCGGAATGACGTTGTCCGTCGTGCCCGCATGGATCATGCAGACGGAAATGACCGCAGGGTCCACGGGGTCCTTGTGCCGCGCGGCGATGGTCTGACACTGCAGCACCATCGAACACGCGAGCGGAACGGGATCGATGCCCAGATGCGGCTGCGCCGCGTGCGCGCCCTTGCCGGTCACCTTGATCCTGAAGCGCGAGCCCGCGGCCATGATCGGGCCGGTACGCAATCCGAAATGCCCGGCAGGCAAGCCGGGCCAGTTGTGCATGCCGAACACCGCTTCGGTCGGGTATTGCTCGAACAGCCCGTCGTCGATCATCTTGCGCGCGCCCGCGCCGCCCTCTTCTCCCGGCTGAAACACGAAATGAACGGCACCCGGCAATGGCGGCAGCTCCTTCAGAATGCGCGCGGCGCCGAGCAACATGACGGTATGGCCGTCATGCCCGCATGCATGCATGATCCCGTGCGTGCACGATGCGTGCGCGAAGTCGTTGGCTTCCTGGATCGGCAGTGCATCCAGATCCGCACGCAGCACGATGCCGCGCCCCGGATCCGCACCGGGCAGGCTCGCGACGACGCCCGTGCCGCCCAGCCCACGCGATACCGCATAGCCGAGCGCGTCAAGCTCGCGGGCAACGACGTCGGCGGTCCGGTGTTCTTCGAATCGCAGCTCGGGATGCGCATGCAGATCGCGCCGCAGCCTTGCCCAGTGCGCGTGATGCGCTTGCAGCGACGTATCGGGAATGACAGGTTTTTCCAATTTCGGCACCTTCCGAAAGTAAGCGGCTTCCAGTCCGTGCTGCCGCCGCGTTCGCACGCAGCGGCTGCGTCAGTCGTAAAAGCCGATGATCGACTTGATTTCCATGTAGTCCTCCATCCCTTCGATCCCGTACTCGCGGCCGTTGCCCGACTGCTTGTAGCCGCCGAACGGCGCCTGCGGATCCCATGCCGGATAGTTCAAGTGCACCTGCCCTGCCCGGATGCGGGCGGCCACCGCGCGTACGCTTTCGTGGTCGCTGCCCTGCACATGCGCGCCGAGCCCGTACACTGTGTCGTTCGCGATGGCGATCGCTTCTTCCACCGTGTCGTAGGGAAGGATCGCCAGGACCGGACCAAAAATCTCCTGTTGCGCGATCGTCATGTCGGTGCGCACGTCGGAAAAAATGGTCGGCCGCGCGTAGAAGCCCCGATCGAATCCCGCCGGCCGCCCCGGGCCGCCGGCGACGAGTTTCGCCCGTTCGTCGATGCCCGCGTCGATCATCTGCGCGACCCGCCCGAACTGCGCGCGATTGGCAAGCGGCCCATGCGTCGTCGCCTCGGCGAACGGATCGCCGACCACCAGCCGCTCCACTGCCGCGACGGCCAGCGCCTCGACCGCGCCGAGCGCGGCGCGCGGCACGATCATGCGGGTCGGCGCGCTGCACGACTGGCCCATGTTCCTGAATGCGGCGGCGACGCCAGGTGCGATCGCCTGCTGCAAGTCCGCATCCGGCAACACGATGTTCGGCGATTTGCCGCCGAGCTCCTGCGCGACGCGCTTGACGGTCGGCGCGGCTGCCTGCGCGACCAGCACGCCCGCGCGGGTCGATCCGGTGATCGACACCATGTCGACCTCCGGATGCGACGAAAGCGCGGAACCGACCTCTGCGCCATTGCCGCTCACCAGGTTGAATACGCCTGCCGGCACCCCCGCATCGGCGATCACTTCCGCAAACAGCAATGCGCTGAGCGGCGACAGCTCGCTGGGTTTCAGGACGACCGTACAACCGGCCGCGAGCGCCGGGCCGACCTTCGCGGTGATCTGGTAGATCGGCCAGTTCCACGGCGTGATCAGCGCGCACACGCCGATCGGCTCGCGTACGATCGCGGTCGTCCCGCGTCGGGAAACGAACGGATAGCGCGCGAGATTGTCGCGCGCGACCCGGATATGCTCGGCCGCGAGCGGCACGTGCGCGGCGCGCGCATAGGCGATCGGCGCACCCATCTCGGTGGCCAGCGCCGTGGCGAACAGTTCCGCCCGCTCCAGCATCAACGTGTGGACGCGATCGAGCAGCGCGGCACGCGCCTGCGGCGAAGTGGCCGACCACCGTTCGAAAGCGCGGCGCGCGGCGGTGACGGCCCGGTCGGCGTCACGTGCGCTGCCGAGCGGGATGTCGCACACCGTGTCCTCGGTGGACGGACACACGACCGCGAACCGGTCGCCGCCGTCGGGCAGGACCCAGTCGCCGTCGATGAAGAAACGATCCAGCCTGCCGGCTTGCATCAGGTGACGAACGGGGGAAATGACGGATGAATTCATTGCAGGATGTCCTTGAGGCGGTGCTGCACGCCCGCGAACGGCACGAACGACAGTCTGCCGAAGCGGTCGGATATAACGGGCCGATCGAAGCTTGTCGACGGGGTGAGAGCGGCGCGTCCGTCGATCGTCCGTCGATGATTCGCGCCATCGGCATGACCACGGTTCGCGCCGTGGCCGCCGTCGCCCCGCGTACTAGAAATCCGCGACCTTGCCCCACGCGGAATCACTGAACCGTTCCGGCCGATACGGCACCGGGTCGACCAGCGGTTGCGCACCGGTTGCGAGATCCGCGATCAGATGCCCGGCGCCCGGCCCGATGCCGAAGCCGTGACCGGAAAAGCCCGCGGCAAGGATCAGCCCCGGCACACCCGGCACTTCGCCGATGCCCGGCACGCCGTCCGGCGTGCTGTCGACGAATCCGGCCCAAGCGTGCGTGATCTTCGCGTCGCGAAGTTCGGGAAACAGTTCGGCGGCGCGGCGGTGGGTCTCGTTGACCGTCGGCATGTCCGGTTTCGGATCCAGAATGCGTACCGCCTCCATCGGCGTCGGTTCATCGAGCCGCCAGCGCTTCAGCGTTTCATGCCCGCCGCGCACGCCTTCGAGCCAGCCCGGCAGAAGATTGCGCCAACGCTTCGCGAACATCGGCAAGAACTGCGGCGCGAATCGCAGGAACTGCGGCGTCACGTCCACGCGCGCGCGACCGCTGATCGCCAGCGCGTAGCGTCCGTCGCTGCGGCGCGTCACGGACACACCGGACGTATACATCGCACCCGGCAGCGGATGCTCGACAGGCGACACGCTCAGGATCGACTGACGGATCGACGCCTGCGGAAAGCGGATGCCGAGCTGGCGGCAGAACGACGACGCCCATGCGCCGCCGGCAAGCACGACCGTCCTGGTCTTGATGACGCCGGCCTCCGTGACGACGCCGCCGACACGCCCGCCCTCGAGTTCGATGCCGCGCGCCGCGCAGTGCTGGTGGACACTGCCGCCGAGCTTCATCAGTGCGGCGGCGACGGCCGGTGCGGCCTTCTCCGGGTCGGCCGTGCCGTCGGTCGGCGAAAAGACGCCGCCTTTCCACGTCCGCCCGGTCGCGTGTCCGCGCTCGGTGGCCTGCTTGCGGTCGAGCATGTATGTCGTCACGCCCGCGGTCTTCGCGAACTCGCCCCAGTTGGCCCAGCGCGACAGCTCGGCCTCGTCGTTACTCAGATACAACAGCCCGCAGCGATGAAAGCCGGTGTCTTCGCCGGATTCGGCGGCGAATCGTTCCCACAGATCGATGCTCTTGCTCGCCATCGGCAATTCGCGTTCGTCGCGGTTCTGCTGCCGGCACCAGCCCCAGTTGCGGCTCGACTGCTCGGCACCGATTCGCCCCTTCTCGACGAGCGCGACCGATACCCCGCGCCGGGCCAGGTAATAGGCGGTAAAGACGCCGATGATGCCGCCGCCGATTACGACGACGTCGGCCGATGCCGGCGGCGTGGGCGAGGTTTCAATAAGGCGCAGCGGTGGTGACATGGTCAGTCTCGTTCGGTTGAGGCACGTACGTTCTGCACGACGTAAAACTTCGCGACGCGTTCGCTGCTTTCCCACCCGATCGATGCGCCGCGCGGCACGAACAGCGCATCGCCGGTGCCGAGCGACAGCACGCTGCCGTCGGGGTCGGCAAACCGCACGCTGCCGGCCAGCAGGAGCATGAACTCGTTGACGCGATGCGGGCGAACGATCCGGTGATAGGGCGTCGAATCCCACGTACCGGCGCAATACCCGGCACCGTCGTCGAGGAACACGTTGTCGCTGCGGCATTGCGGTGCGGGGCCGAGCAGCACCTCGGGCGGCAGCGATGCGGAAGGCTTGAAGTCGGCGTCGGCCCGCAGCGGAAACAGGCCGTGTTTCGTCGGCGTCGTGCACGCGGCTGCGCAGAACATCAACAACACGCGCGATTCCGCGTTGATGCGAAGCGCCGTGCCGGCGCCGATGACTGCCCCTTCCCCCGGCCCGAGCACCAGCGGCGCGGCCCCGGCCGCTTCGAGCGTCAGCTCGCCTTCGATGACCGCGATCGTTTCGATGTGCGGAAAGTGCGTCACGTCGAGTTCGCCGACGAAGGCGATACGCCCCGCGGCCATCGAGTCGGGGCCTTCCCACGCGATCTCCCGATGTCGCGCAAAAGGATCGCCCTCGCCGAACGCCTGCTTGCGGAACGAGGTGGAACAAGGCGCGCCGTCGGCACGATGCAACACGAAAGCTGCGGTCATTTCTGCTCCTCTGCAGTGCGCGGCGGCCGGATCGAAAAACCGTCGCGCAATATTGGAAATCTCCGTTCGCCGGCGAACCCGCCGGAATCCCGTCAGGTGTGCACGCCGCCCGCACTTGCGCCCGCGCGGCGTTCGGTGTGCGCGCGCGCCGACGTCGTGCGCGCCGATGCACCGCCCGGTCGCGCGACCACGCAATCGCGCGGCGTGATCCCGAGCACCCGCCGAAAATGTCGGCACAGATGGCTCTGGTCGAAGAAACCGACGTCGGTCGCGACGACCGACGGCGCCACACCGGCACGCAACAGGTCCTGCGCCCGCCGTACCCGGACGAGGCACAGATACCGGTGCGGGGACAACCCGGTTTCGCTGCGAAAGCGCGCGGTGAAACGCGATACGCTCAACCCGGCCACCGCCGCGAGCGTGTCGAGATTCAGCGGCTGCGCGAACGACGCGTCGATCGTGCGCAGCACATCGCCGATCGCCGGCGAGACGGGCCGCGCGACGCGCGGTGTGCATGGCGTCGTGTCTTCGACCGAATCGTGAATCAGGTCGAGCATGCTGGCAGTCCTCATTTCGCCGCCTGCGGTGTCACGCCCGGCAAGGCGACGCCCGCTGACGGGCAAACGAAACGCGCTTTCATGTTGAATTCTCCCCGGCGCCCGCTTCAGTGCAGGAAATCCTGCACGCGGTAATACGCGCCGACGAACGGCAGGAACCACGCGTGCCCGAAATGTCCGGGCATCGCCGGCCAGTCGAGCTCGCGCCACGGATTCGAGGCCGTCGCGCCATACAGCACGTCGGCCATGACGCGGCCCATGTGCACCGACATCTGCACGCCGTGGCCGCTGTAGCCCATCGAGTAATAGAGCCCGTCGTGCTGGCCCGCGCGCGGCAGCCGGTCGGCGGTGATGTCCACCAGCCCGCCCCAGCAGTAGTCGAGCCGGACGTCGGCCAGTTCCGGGAAATAGCCGGCCATGCCGGCCCGCAGGATGTCGCCGCTTTTCGCGTCGGAGCGCGGGCTCGACATCGCGAAGCGGGCGCGGCCGCCGAACAGCAGCCGGTTGTCGGGCGTCACGCGGAAGTAGTTGCCGATCTGGCGCGACGTCACGTACGCACGGCGATGTGGGAACAGCCGGTTCAACTGCGCGTCGGCGAGCGGCTCGGTCACGACGATGAAGCTGCCGACCGGCGCGATGCGCCGCCGGAACCATCCGAACGGGCCGTGCTGCGATGCGCCGGTCGCGACGAGCACGCGATCGGCGACGATCCTGCCGCGCGTGCAGGTAATCGCGTGCCGCTCGCCGTCGAGCCGGTCCAGCTGCGTGACGGCCGCATGCTCGTAGACGCGTGCACCCGCGCGCACCGCCGCGTGCGCCAGCCCGACACCGAACTTGCCCATGTGCATCTGCGCACCGTTGCGCTGCAGGAGTCCGCCGTAGAAGCCGTCGGACGCGACTTCATCGCGAATCCGCTCGGGTTCGATCAGTTCGATGTCCGGATCGACGTCGCGCCGCAACGCGTCGAACGTCTTCGCCAGCCCCGCGAAATGCTGCGGCTTCGCGGCGAGCTTCAGCTTGCCCGCGCGCCGGAAATCGCAGTCGATCGCGT
Organism: Burkholderia sp. ZZQ-2; assembly: GCF_050768715.1. Classification (NCBI taxonomy): domain Bacteria; kingdom Pseudomonadati; phylum Pseudomonadota; class Betaproteobacteria; order Burkholderiales; family Burkholderiaceae; genus Burkholderia; species Burkholderia sp. ZZQ-2. The sequence goes on from NZ_LDVA01000273.1 coordinate 110,183, forward strand.
GTTCGGTGACGATCGTCTCGACGCTCTTCACCGCGCTTTCGTATGCGCGATAGAACTGCTTCGCCGGCTCCGCGCCCATGCGCGCGGCCAATGACGCGTAATCCTGCGCGACGCCCGTGTTGCACTGGCCGCCGTTGCGGCCGGACGCTTCGCCCGCGACCTGCGCGGCCTCGAGCACGACCACCGATACGCCGCGCTGCGCCAGCGCGAGCGCCGCCGACAAGCCGGTAAAGCCGCCGCCGATCACGACCACGTCGGCGCGCCCTTCGACGGGGCCCTCGCAGCCCGCGCGAAATGCGGGGCGGGTATCCAGCCAGTACGATTCGAATTTCATCGGGTCCTTCTCGAGCTTGTTGACGACGACGATCGGCTGCCGTTCACGGGAAATCATTTAATCACCATCAAAAACCGCAGTTGCCGCGTATTCGCGCGCGGCACGCGCGCAAATCGCCGTTTTGGGCAACCGCCGCAGCAGACTATGCGGTGCACCGGCCGCCACGTCGCGCGCGCCGAACGGCGGCGTGTCGCGCATTACAGCTGCACGGGCTGCCCGGGCGCGGCACCCGCCTGCGTCGGCTCGGCCTGGAAGCGCGCCAGGTCTTCCTCGTTGCGATGGCACAGCACCTGCGCGCCGTTGTCGAGCTTGCGCAGCACCGGTGGCGTCCGGTTGCAGACGCCGTCCACCCGCATCGCGCAGCGCGACAGGAACGGACACAGCTCGCCGTCGTCCGCGCGCTCGCCGATCGGCACCAGCGGCCGATGGCAGCGCTCGGCCGCATCGTCGAGCCAGCCCGCGCGCAGCTCCGGCGCGGACGACACGAGCAGGTGCGAATACGGGTGATAAGGCGGCGCGCACAATGCGTCGCGGCTGCCCGTCTCGACGCGGCGGCCCGCATACAGCACGACGATGTCGTCGCTGATCGCGCGCACCTTCGCGATGTCGTGCGTGATGAACACGTAGGACACGCCGAGCTTCGCCTGCAGGTCGCGCAGCAGGTCCATGATCGCGGCGCCGACCACAGTGTCGAGCGCCGACGTGACTTCGTCGCACAGGATCAGGTCGGGTTCGGCCGCGAGCGCGCGCGCGAGGTTCACGCGCTGCTTCTGCCCGCCCGACAGCTCGCCGGTGCGCCGCGCGGCCACCGCCTGCGGCAGCCGCACGAGTTCGAGCAGCTCCGCGACGCGCTGCCGCGCACGCGCGCCCTTGATCCCGTGGTAGAACGCGAGCGGCCGCGCAAGCGTGCGCTCGACGGTATGCACCGGATTGAGCGCGGTGTCGGCGTTCTGGAACACGATCTGCACCCGGCGGTGCTGCTCCTTGGTGCGCTTGCCGATATCGCGCGCGAGCGGCTCGCCGTCGAGCAGGATCTTCCCGGCCGCCGCCGGCACCAGGCCCGCGATCACCTTGGCGAGCGTCGTCTTGCCGGAGCCCGATTCGCCGATCACGCCGACCGTCTGTCCGCGCCCGATGCGCAGGTCGACTTCGTTCAGGATCAGCTTCGCGGGCCAGCCCTTCGCGTTGCGGCCGCCGTAACCGGCGACCGCGCCGCGCACCTCGAGCAACGGCGCCGGGTCGGCCGGCGCCGGTTTCCCGTCGCGTTGCGCATCGTTCGGCGTGACCGCCGCGATCAGGCTCTGCGTGTACGGGTGCGCCGGCGCATGCAGGATCTGTTCGGTGTCGCCCGTCTCGCGGATCACGCCGTCGCTCAGCACGACGATCCGGTCGGCCATCTGCGCGACCACGGCCAGGTCGTGCGACACGTAGACCGCGCTCATCCCGTAGCGCCGGATCACGCTCTTGAACGCCTGCAGCACGTCGATCTGCGTGGTGACGTCGAGCGCCGTGGTCGGTTCGTCGAGAATCACGAGCTCCGGATCCGTGATCAGCGCCATCGCGGCCATCAGCCGCTGCAACTGCCCGCCCGACACCTGGTGCGGATAGCGCTTGCCGATCGTCTCCGGCTCCGGCAGCGCGAGCGCGCGGAACAGCTCGACCGCCTTTGCCTGCGCATCGCGCTTCGACATCGTCCGGTGAATCAGCGCGCTCTCGATCACCTGGTCGAGGATCGTGCGTGACGGGTTGAACGAGGCAGCCGCGCTCTGCGCGATATACGCGACCTTGCGGCCGCGCAGCGCGGCCAGGCCCGACGCCGACAGCCTGCAGACGTCCGTGCCGCCGATCTTCACCGAGCCGCCGGCAATCCGGCAGCCGGTGCGCGCGTGGCCCATCAGCGACAGCGCGATCGTCGTCTTGCCCGAGCCGGATTCGCCGATCAGCGCGAGCACCTCGCCGCGCCCGATCTCGAAGTCGACGTCGTGGACGATCGTCGTTTCCGCGGCGCCCGGGCGACCGCCGACAACGCGCAGCCCGCGCACCTCGACGAGCGGAGTCGATTGATCTCGCATCAGTGTTCTCCGGCGGCCGCGGCCGCGCCCTTGCGGCGGCCGCGATGCGGCAGACCGTCGATCAACAGGTTGACGCCCACCGTCAGGATCGCGATCGCGACCGCGGGCATGATCGCGACAGCCGAACCGTCGCCAAGGCTCGCGATGTTCTCGCGCACGAGCGAGCCGAGGTCCGCGTACGGCGGCTGCACGCCGAGCCCGAGAAAGCTCAGGCCGCTCAGCAGCAGCACGACGAACGTGAAGCGCAGGCCCGTATCGGCGAGCATCGGATGAATCATGTTCGGCAGCATCTCGACGCACGCGATGTACAGCGCGCTCTCGCCGCGCGCCTTCGCGACCTGCACGAATTCGAGCGTGCTGATGTTGACCGCCAGCGCGCGCGCGATCCGGTACGAGCCCGGCATGTAGCTGACCGCGGCGGTCAGGACCAGCAGCGGCAGCGACGAGCCGAACGCGGCGACGAACATCAGCGCGAACATCTTCGACGGAATCGACGTGAGCGCGTCGAGCAGCCGGCTCATCGTCTCGTCGACCGCGCGGCCCGACACGGTCGCGAGCAGCCCGAGTGTCGTGCCGGTCAGCGCGGCGAGCAGCACCGCGGCGAGCGCGAGCAGCACGGTCAGACGCGTGCCGTACAGGATCCGGCTCAGCATGTCGCGGCCGAGGAAGTCGGAGCCGAACGGCAGCTTCGCGCTGAACCGCGCGAACACGTCCGGCGTGACGATCGCGCCCACGTCGTGCGGCGCGAGCAGCGGGGCGAACACCGCGATGAACAGCATCAGCCCGACCATCGACAGGCCGACACGGCCGCCGGCCGTCAATTCGATGCGTGCGGAACGGCGCTTGCGCGGCTGGTCGGGGGCCGGGGCGGCGGGCGGCGTCGCGCCGCCCCACGGCGGGCGCGGTTCGCCGGACGGCGGCAGCGTGTTGCTGCGTTGAACGGGGTCGGTCGGGTGCATGGGCGGCATCTCGGAAGAAGGACGGGACGGTCAGGTCCGCAGTCGCGGGTTCGACACGATCGAGCACAGGTCGGCGAACAGCACGAGCGTCAGGTAGGCGACGCAGAAGATCATCGTGCACGCCTGGACCAGCGGGAAATCGCGGTTGCTGACGGCGTCGACCATCAGGCTCGCGAGGCCCGGATAGTTGAAGATCGTCTCGACGACGATCACGCCGCCGAGCAGATACGACAGGCTCAACGCGATCGCATTGGCGATCGGGCCGATCGCGTTCGGCAACGCATGGCGCAGCACGACGCGTGCGGGGCTCGCGCCCTTGAGCACGGCCATCTCGACATACGACGCGCTCAACTGCTCGATCACCGCGGCGCGCGTCATGCGTGCCATCTGCGCGATCACGACCGCGCACAGCGTCAGCACCGGCATCGCATACGCACGCAGGAAATCGTGCAGGCTTTCGATCTCGCCGCTGTACGACAACGCGGACAGCCAGCGCAGCTTCACGGCGAACACGAGCACGGCGACGGTCGCGATCAGGAATTCCGGCGTCGCGACGAGCGACAGCGTGCCGAGGCTGATCACGCGGTCGACCAGCGACTCGCGCTTGACCGCCGCGAGGATGCCGAGCAGCAGCGCGATCGGCACCGACACGGCGGTCGTGATCGCCGCAAGCGTGAGCGACTTCGGCAGGCGCCCGCCGATCATCTCCGACACCGGCATGTCGCCGGACAGCGAACGGCCGAAATCGCCGTGCATCAGGCCGGCGAGCCAGTGCGCGTAACGCACGTGCGCGGGCATGTCGAGGCCGAACTGCTGGCGCAGCGCGGCAACCGTCTCCGGTGTCGCCGACTGGCCGAGCGCGGCCTGCGCGGCGTCGCCGGGCAGCAGGTTCGTGATCGTGAAGATGATCGCGGACACGATCAGCAACGTCAGCGCGGTGAGCGCGATGCGTCGGACGATCAGGCCGATGAGAATTCGGTTCATGAAGCGACACTCCCGAAAAGGCCGCGCGTGGCCGGCGCGGTCGCCCGCACCGGCCGCACGGCGGCCGCCAGCAACGACGTCACGCGTTCCACCACACGTGCTCGGCGAACATGAAGCCCATCATCCCGCCGGTCGGGATCGAACCGAGACCGGCGAGGCGCTTGTCATAACCGTCGAGGAAGCTGATGAAGGCCGGAATGCCGACGCGCCCCTGCTGCGACACGATCACCTGCATGTCGCCGTACATCTGCTTGCGCTTCGCGTCGTCGGTTTCCGAACGCGCGGCGAGCAGCAGCTGGTCGAACTTCGCGTTCTTCCAGCCCGACTCGTTCCACGGCGCATCCGACTTGAAGAACTGCGTGAACAGCACGTCGGCGCTCGAGCGCGGGTTGATGTTGCCGAAGGTGAGCGGGTGCTTCATCCAGTGGTTCGACCAGTAGCCGTCGGGCGACGCGCGGTTGACCTGCAGGTTCAGCCCGATCTTCTGGCCGGCCTGCTGCAGCAGCACGGCCATCTCGACCGACCCGTTCGCGTCGGACGTCGCATACATCGGCGGCAGCGTGACGCCCAGCGCGCCCGCCTTCTGGAGCAGGAATTTCGCCTTGTCCGGATCGTGCGCGCGCTGCGGCAGCGACGCGTTGAAGTAACGATGCCCCGGCGGAATCGGCTGGTCGTTGCCGATCACCGAGTAACCGCGGAACACCGCCGAGCGGATCTGCTCGCGATCGAACAGGTACTTCATCCCTTCGACGAAATCGGGATTCGAGACGATCGGGTTGTCGCTGCGCATGATCAGGTCGGTGTAGAGGCCCGACTTGGTTTCCTTCAGCGCGTAGCCCGGCGTCGACGAGACCCGCTGCGTCGAGCGCGGATCGATCGCATTGATCAGGTGCACGTCGCCCGACAGCAGCGCGTTCAGGCGCGCGGCGCTGTCGCCGATGCCGATCAGCTCGATCTCGTCGAGATACGGCCGGCCCGGCTTGAAGTAGCTGTCGTTGCGCACGCCGACGGTCGACACGCCCGGCTTGAACGACTTGAGCTTGTAAGGGCCGCAACCGATGCCGGTGCTGAAGTCGGTCGTGCCGTCCTTGACGATCACGAGCTGCGGCGTCGCGAGAATCACCGGCAGATCGGCATTCGCGCTGACCAGCGTGAGCGTGACTTCGTCCGGGCCGCTCGCCTTCGCGTCGGCGAACTGGTCGGCGAGCGGCTTGACCTTCGATGCGGTGGCGGCGTTCTTGTGGCGCATCAGCGAATACACCACGTCGGCCGGGCCGACCGACTTGCCGTCGTGGAACGTGACGCCCTTGCGCAGCTTGATGACCCACGTCTTGGCATCGGTGGTCTGCAGCGACTCGGCGAGGTTCATCTGCGGCGTCAGGCTCGCGTCGAGCTGCGTGAGGCCGCTGTAGAACATGAAGAAACGAATGTAGTCGGCGCCGGTCGAGCCCTTGGCCGGGTCGAGCGTATCGGCCGTCGAACCCGATTCGTTCGCGACCCGGATCTTGCCGCCGCGTTTCGCCGCGGGCGCCGCGAATGCGCTCGCGGGGTTCATCAGGAGTCCGCCGGCGCCGGCGGCCATCATGCCGCTCGCCGCCATGACCTTCATCATGTCGCGGCGAGTGAAACCACCGTTGCCGCCGCCGTTGTCGATATCGTCGCTCATCCGAACTGCTCCTGACTGTTGAAAGTGGGGTCTGGGGTCCAGCGTGGTTCTCGAATCCCGCAGTGCCCGCTTGCTGGTGGCGGGCGCAACGTCGTACACATGCAATTCATTTAAGCATCGCCAAAATGCGGTTTGTCGCGATTCGGGCCGCCCGCACGATACGAATCGACCGTTTTGAGCCGCCCGCGCAGCATGATTTGCTGCGTGCGCCCACGTGTCGCCGTGTACCCGGCGGCGTGTCGCGGCGGTTGCCCAACCCGTGTCGATGCAGGAAATCGTAAGGCCGCAGCCGCCGCAGATTGCGCCGACAAAATTGTCCGTTCGGCATCCGGCGCGCGTTTGGCACACGCAAACCGCACGTTTGTGTCGAATGCGTGTCCGCATGCCGATGACGGCTGAAACGCACGGTGTATTGCGGCAGATCGCCGCATGCACGGGCGTCGACGGTGGGGATCGCGACGGGACGTCGCGCAGGAAAGTTCAGAAGAATGCCGCTCGATCGGAACGGCTTGGCGGGAAGACGGGAGGATGACGGGACCGCCGGGAAACCGGACCCGTGCGGCCGTGCAGTCGTGCAGTCGTCAGGCAGCGAGCCGGAATACCGATACGGCGGCCCGCAGGCGCGCCGCCTGCTCGTCCAGCGACGAAGCGGCCGCCGCCGCCTGCTCGACGAGCGCGGCGTTCTGCTGGGTGACTTCGTCCATTTGCGCGACCGCCAGCCCGATCTGTTCGATGCCGGTGCTTTGCTCGGCCGACGCCGCCGAAATCTCGCCCATGATGTCGGCCACCCGGTCGATCGACCGGACGATCTCCGTCATGCGCTCGCCGGCCGTCTCGACGAGCCGGCTGCCGCTGCCGGCCCGCTCGACCGACGCGTCGATCAAGCCCTTGATGTCCTTCGCGGCCGCGGCGCTGCGTTGCGCGAGCGAGCGGACTTCCGACGCGACGACGGCGAACCCGCGCCCCTCCTCGCCGGCCCGCGCGGCTTCCACCGCGGCGTTGAGCGCGAGAATGTTGGTCTGGAATGCGATGCTTTCGATCACGACGGTAATGTCGGCGATCCGCACCGACCCATCCGAGATCTGCCGCATCGTTTCGACGACCGCCTGCACGGCGGCGCCGCCGAGTTCGGTCGCATCCTTGGCCTGGGCCACGAGCGCATTCGCCTGGCGCGCGTTGTCGGCGTTCTGTTTGACCGTGGACGTGATCTGCTCCATGCTCGCCGCCGTTTCCTGCAGCGACGCGGCCTGCTGCTCCGTGCGCTGCGACAGATCCAGGTTGCCTTGCGCGATTTCGCCGGTGCCGGTGGCGATCGAGTGGGTCGTGGTCTGGATCTCGGCGATGGTGTCGGTCAGCCGCGCCTTCATGTCGCCCAGCGCGACGAGCAGGCTGCCGGGCGCGGCGTGCGCCGTATCGAACTGCACGTCCAGTTCGCCGGCCGCGATGCGGGCGGCGATCTGCGTCGCATGCGCGGGCTCGCCGCCCAGCGTGCGCCTGACGCTGCGCAGCACGCCCCAGGCGATGGCCGCGAGCGCCGCGGCGATGACGAGCGCGACGGCGCCGAGCGCCATCGCGAGCCGGGCAAACGCCGCGTTGATGTCGTCGTAGAAAAATCCGGTGCCGATCCACCAGTTCCAGTCCGGAATCGCGACCACGCCCTGCAGCTTCGGCTCCAGGTCCGCGTCCGGGCTACGCTTGATCAGCACGTCGACGAGCGCGAAATGCGCCTGCGCCATCCCCGCGCGGTACGCCTCGCTGTCGGTCATGCCGCTGGTCGTGCGGTTGCCTTTCGCGCGCGTGCCGATGAATTTCGCGTTCGGGTGCACGAGGTTGACGCCGTCGGACGTCGTGACCCAGAAGTAGCTCTTCGAATTCGCGTTGAGCGCGGCCAGCGCGGCCTTGGCCTGCTGCTGCGCCTGCTCCTGCGTGAGCGTGCCGCTCGTCTGCAGCGCGCGATACGAATCGACCAGATGCTCGGCCTTGGTCAGCAGAATGACGACCTCTTCGCGGCGGCTGTCGATCAGCGCGTCGCGCAGCGTGTGCAGCGACAACGCGGCGAGCAGGACGACGCCGAGCAGCGCCGCGGCGACGAGCATCAGCAGTTTGGTGGACAACTTCATGCGGGGGCCTCGAAATATTAACCGTTCGGTACATATATCGGCCGGGGCGGCCCCGCCTTGAACGACTCGATATCGGTAATTACCCTCGTTTCGTATGCCGATCGAACGCGTGACGGGGCGCGCCGGCATCGCGGCCGCGTCCCGTCGCGCGATGGATCGGCCGGCCCCGGCGGCTTACAGGCCGAGCTGCGTCGCGAGATGGCCGATATCCGACACTTCGTAATAGTTGTAGAACGGCGTGCCCGGCTCGTGGCCGCGATTGACGAACGCCTTGTGCTTGATGCCCAGATCCTCGGCCGTCATCAGGTCGTAGCGCAGGCTCGACGACACGTGCAGCACGTCCTCGGGCTTGCAGCCGAGCTTGCCGAACATGTATTCGAAGCCCTGCATCCGCGGCTTGTACGACTGCGCCTGCTGCGCGGTGAACACCGCATGGAACGGCGCGCCGAGCTTGTCGACGTTGCTCATGATCTGTTCGTCCATTGCGTTCGACAGGATCACGAGCTTGTACTTCGTCGCGAGCCGCGACAGGCCCGCCGGCACGTCCGGATGCGGGCCCCACGTCGGCACCGCATGATAGAAGCGCTCGGCCTCGGCCTCGTCGAACTTCACGCCGACTCGCGCGCAGGTGCGCCGGATCGCGTTGACGACGACGTCGCGGTACGGCTTCCACGCGCCGAGCACCTCGTCGAGCCGGTAAGCGGCGAACGCACGCACGAAATCCTCCATCGCGACCGGCGAGAGCCGGTCCGCGTAGATCTCGCGCGCCAGGTCCGCCATCTGGAAGCGGGTCAGCGTGCCGTAGCAGTCGAACGTGATGTACTTCGGTTCAAATTGGATCATGGTGACGTCCTGTCGGTGTGAAGCCCCGGCAGGGCCGGGGACGGGCTGGGTGGTACGAAATTGAATCAAGGCAAAAAACCCGGCGCACGTCGTTCGACGCCGCCCAAAACGCAGAATCGCCGCGTGTTGCGCGGCGCGGGCAGCACGATCTGCGGCGCTTGCCGGCGCGGTCCCGCCGCACCGGCGGGGCGGCGCGCCGGCAAGCGGCCGCGACACCGGTGCTTTCATCGTAGTGCCGTTCCCACAGCAGGCGCTGTCGGATTGACGGGCCGCGGCGGCACGATCCGCGCGTTCGCACGCGCCGATCGAGCCGGTTTGCGTCGATCTTGCACGGCCGCCCGCCGTCGCCGGAAAACAGGCGAATCATCCTATCCGTGCCGCGGTGTCGCTGGCAGAGTCGATATGTCATTCCTACCCATCCGGAGTCCAGCGTGTCCGATCTCAACCCTTCCCGCACGCTTATTTATCGTCGGTTCACCGAAACCGACCTGCCCGCCGCGCATCGTCTGTCGGAAGCAGTCAAGTGGCCGCACCGGCTCGACGACTGGCGCTTCGTGCTCCAGCTCGGCGACGGCTTCGTCGCCGAGGACGAAACCGGCATCGTCGGTACCGCGCTCGGCTGGCGCTTCGGCGAAGCGCACGCATCGCTCGGCATGGTCATCGTGTCGCCCGAGCACCAGGGCCGCGGCATCGGGCGCGAACTGCTCACCCGCGTGGTCGACAGCTTCGGCACGCGAACCATTTTTCTGCACGCGACGCCGGCCGGCGAGCCGCTGTACGCGAAATTCGGGTTCGAGGTGATCGATACGATCGACCAGCACCAGGGTGCCGCCTTCCAGCCGCCGCTGATATCGCTGCCGCCCGGCGAGCGCCTGCGGCCCATCGGCGCAAACGACGGCCCGCGACTTGCCGCGCTCGCCTCGCGGGCCGCGGGTTATCGGCGCGACGAGGTGATCGAGGCGCTGCTCGGCGTCGCGAACGGCATCGCGCTCGATCGCGACGGCGAACTGCTCGGCTTCGCGCTGTTCCGCCGCTTCGGCCGCGGCCATGCGATCGGCCCGGTGGTCGCGCCGGACGCGCAGCGCGCGCAGGCGCTGATCAGCCACTGGCTCGCGCTGCACGAAGGGAAGTTCGTGCGGCTCGACGTGCCCGGCGACAGCGGGCTGTCCGACTGGCTGCAGGGGCTCGGTCTGCCGCGCGTCGATACCGTCGTCGCCATGGCGCGCGGCGCGACGCCCGCGCGCGACCCGGCGCTGCGCGCGTTCGCGATCGTGAACCAGGCACTTGGTTGAGCGGTGCCGACGATGAGCTTTCTCTACAAGGCCGACCCGGTGCGCGGTGCGCAATGGGCACAGCGCTTCGCGCAGCAGGCGCCCGAGCTTCCGTTCCGGATCTGGCCGGACCTCGGCGATCCTGAAGCCGTCCGTTATCTCGCCGCGTGGCAGCCGCCCGACGATCCGGCCACGCTGCTGCCGAATCTCGAAGTCGTGTTCTCGGTCGGCGCCGGCATCGATCAGTTCGACCTGTCGCGCGTGCCTGCGCATATCCCGGTCGTGCGGATGATCGAGCCCGGCATCGTCGAAGGCATGGTCGAATACGTGACGCAGGCCGTGCTGACGATCCACCGCGACCTGCTCGACTACGCGGCGCAGCAGCGCGCGCAAGTGTGGCGCGAGCAGCCGGTGCGCGCGGCCGCGTCGCGGCGCGTCGGCGTGCTCGGGCTCGGCACGCTCGGCCAGGCCGTGCTCGATACGCTGCGCCGCTTCGGCTTCCCGTGCGCCGGCTGGAGCCGCACGCCGCGCACGCTCGACGGCATCGACTGCTACGCGGGCGACGCGGCACTCGACGCGTTCCTCGCCCGCACCGACATCCTGATCTGCCTGCTCCCGCTCACCGACGGCACGCGCGGGCTGCTCGGCGCACGCGTGTTCGATGCGCTGCCGGCGGGCGCGTCGCTCGTGCAGGTCGGGCGCGGCCCGCAGCTCGACGAAGCCGCGCTGCTCGCGGGGCTCGCGAGCGGCCGGCTCGACAGCGCGATCCTCGATGTGACGGACCCCGAACCGTTGCCGGCCGGCCATCCGTTCTGGACGCACCCGCGCATCCGGATCACGCCGCACATCGCGAGCGCGACGCGGCCGGACACCGCGGTCGAGGCCGTTCTCGCGAACCTCGCGCGCCATCGCGCGGGGCAGCCGATGATCGGCGTCGTCGATCGCGCGCGCGGTTACTGACGCGTGCGCCCGGCCCGGCGGGGCGCGCAGCAGAAAATGCCGAAGCGCCCCGCACAAACGCCGCGTTCGTATGTTTCAGACTGCAAATTGAAAACGCATGAGGATGGCTCGCCCGGTAGCATGAACTCATCGCTGACACCCGACGAGAGTCCCGCCCTGCCATGAACCACGCCGCGCTGATCGAAGCTGATCGTCAACACCTGATCCACCCCGTCGTCAACTATCGTGCGCACGAGGCGCGCGGCGTCACCATGCTCGAATCCGCCAACGGCGTGTTCCTGCGCGACGCCGACGGCCATACGCTGCTCGATGCGTTCTCGGGCCTGTGGTGCGTCAACGTCGGCTACGGCCGCGACAGCATCGTGAAGGCCGCCGCCGAGCAGATGGCGAAACTGCCCTACGCGACCGGCTATTTCCATTTCGGCTCGCAGCCCGCGATCGAGCTGGCCGAACGGCTCGCAGCGCTCGCGCCGCCGTCGCTGAACCGCGTGTACTTCACGCTCGGCGGCTCGGACGCGATCGATTCCGCGGTGCGCTTCATCACGCACTATTTCAACGCGACAGGCCGCCCGTCGAAGAAGCAGATGATTGCGCTCGAGCGCGGCTATCACGGCTCGTCGTCGATCGGCGCGGGCCTCACCGCGCTGCCCGCGTTCCACCGCCATTTTGACCTGCCGCGCGCGGACCAGCACCACATCCCGTCGCCCTACCCGTACCGCCATCCGCTCGGCGGCGATCCGCAGGCGCTGATCGCCGCGTCGGTGGCCGCGCTGGAAGCCAAGGTTGCCGAACTCGGCGCCGACAACGTCGCCGCGTTCTTCTGCGAACCCGTGCAGGGTTCCGGCGGCGTGATCGTGCCGCCGGCCGGCTGGCTGAAGGCGATGCGCGACGCGTGCCGGCGCCTCGGCATCCTGTTCGTCGCCGACGAGGTGATCACCGGCTTCGGCCGCACGGGCCCGCTGTTCGCGTGCGAGACCGAACAGGTCGATCCGGACCTGATGACCGTCGCGAAGGGGCTGACGGCCGGCTATGCGCCGATGGGCGCGGTGCTGATGTCCGACGAAATCTACGAAGGGATCGCGGGCAGCCGTGCGGAATCGGCCGTGGTCGGGCACGGCCATACGTATTCCGCGCATCCGGTCAGCGCGGCGATCGGCCTCGAGGTGCTGAAGCTCTATCACGAAGGCGGGCTGCTCGCGAACGGCCAGGCGCTGGCGCCGCGCTTCGCGGCGGGGCTCGATGCGCTGCGCGCGCATCCGCTCGTCGGCGACGCGCGTTCGGCCGGCCTGCTCGGCGCACTCGAGCTGGTCGCCGACAAGGCGCACAAGACGCGCTTCGACGCGGCGCTGAACGTGCCGGACAAGATCGCGGCGGCCGCCTACGCGAACGGCGTGGTGTTTCGCGCGTTCGGCGACGGCGTGCTCGGCTTCGCGCCGGCGCTGAGCTTCACCGCGGGCGAGTTCGACCTGATGTTCGAACGCGTGCGCAAGACGCTCGACGACGTGCTGGCCGATCCGGGCGTGCAGCGCGCCCTCGACGCCGCGCACGCGCAGCCGGCCTGACCGGCCGAGGGAAAGCCGGGCTTGTGGCGGCCATCGTTCGACTCTAAAGTAACCGGACATTCCATTTTTCCGACTCACGTGAACATGACGGACAGCAAGCTGGATCGCATCGACCTGCGCATCCTCTCCCAGTTGCAGAAGCGCGGCCGCATGACCAACGTCGAGCTGGCGGATGCGGTCGGGCTGTCGCCGAGCCCCTGCCTGATCCGCGTGAAGCGGCTCGAGAAGGCCGGCTACATCGGCGGCTACGGCGCGCACATCCAGCTCGAGAAGCTCGGCGACGTGCAGGTCGTGTTCACCGAGGTCACGCTGGCCGACCACCGGCGCGAGGACTTCGACCGCTTCGTCGCGGCGATCCGCAACGTCGACGAGATCGTCGAATGCCACCTCGCGAGCGGCGGCTACGACTATCTGCTGAAGTTCATCACGCGCAGCGTCAGCCATTACCAGACGATCGTCGAAGGGCTGCTCGAGCAGAACATCGGCATCGAGAAGTATTTCAGTTACGTGATCATCAAATCGCCGTTCGTCAAACGGCACTACCCGCTCGAATCGCTGTTCGGCGAACGTCACTGACGGACGGCGTGCGGCAACCCCGGACGCGGCAACGTGCTGTCCGCGCGGGGTAGTCGCGCGCCCGCGCCTCCGCCTTCGCCGATCCGCTTCCTCCAAGGACCTGTCATGCCGCTTACGCCGTCCCGAACCGAACTCGTTCGCACCGCCAACCTGATCGACGGAACGTGGCGCGACGCGCTCGACGGCCGTCGCTTCGACGTCGTCGATCCCGCGACGCTCGA